>JAUYBI010000029.1 GCA_030693145.1 Candidatus Omnitrophota bacterium | reverse complement strand
AAGAATTTTGCCCTGCGGACAAATGTAGTTATTTTGCCGCGCGTCGTATTTAAAATCATCCTGTGTGTATTTTATTAATGCATTATCCATTGTAACTTTAGCTTTGCGTAAAGAAGAAGCGGTGATAGAATCAGGAATACAAGTATCAATATGTTCTTTTTCCAGAGCAGCTATTGAAGCATTGGAATAATAACCGCTGTCGGCGTCAGCTTCTTTTGGCTTTATGCCGGTGTTCTCTTCAAAATGCTTGATCATCGGCTCTAAGTGCTCATTGTCAGCTGAAGTATCGCAGGTTGCGCAGGCAACGATTAAACCGGAATCTTTATCTAAAACTGCCTGCGCGCTGTAGGATGGTTTTATTTTATTAATACCGTTGTCTTTCATAAATCTTGCTTCGGGATCGGTAGTGTTTACATAATTTAGATTTTGATTTTTGGCGTTAGTAATGATTTCTTTTAGTTTTTGCAGCCTTTTGCTCTTTGAACGTAATTCTTTGGGTAGTTCTTGGCCGGAGAGCCCTTTGCCGTAAACTGTATCTTCTTCGGAATCCTGGGCCTGGGCGTTTGCGAGATAGTCGTCGATTGATTTTAATACTTCATCATACTCATCGGCTTTGACGATTCTGCCGCTGGAGGCATTAGCTTTTATCTTGGTAGAGTCCAAGACCAGGCGGCCTATTTTTAGGATTTTTAATTTTTTGGCTATTTCAAGTAGTTGCCCAAAGAGCTCTTTGATATGATTTTGCTGAAGAACCCTGAATTCGCAGATGGCCCTGAATTTTGGTTGTTGTCCCCGGCTTAAGTGAATAAAGGCTAAATTCTCCTGGCATTGCTGCTGGAGTTTGCGTGATGAGAATACCCCCGTAGCATAGCCAAAGAAAAGGATCTTTAGCATTAACCTCGGGTCGTACGCGGGATTTCCCGCGCCGGGAGTTAAATTATAGAACTTTTTTAGATCAAGGTTTTCAACCATTTCATCAACTAAATATGCGAGATGATCTTCCGAAAGGACATCTTCAGGCTTATAGCCGAAGAGTTGAGTTTGATTCGGATTATATTCTCTGTAATTCATTTTAGGCCTCCTTTGGTTACCTTTATTATACCAAGAGGCTTGTAAAAATCAACTAAATTGTCGACGGGAAAAAACTATTTCTCCGACGATGATAACATATAGCAGGGAAGGGTATTGGCGCACAGCCTCTTAAACCTCCCCTACTGTAATTGATAAAAGTTCGCAGGGTTTATTACAATGTCTTTTGATTCCCGGCTTATTTTACCGGGGACTTAACTCTTCTAGCCGAAATTTGGGATTTTGGCCCCAGGGAGATAATTAAAGCGATATTATTTCCTTTAGGTTCCAGGGTAATAATACAGGTTTCATTTTCACGTTCAAAGTTGATTAACCTTTGCCCATATTCGACGATGTTTACCAGGTTCCAGTTATACAAAGGCATTTGTTCTTTATAGAAAATGATTACCTGGTCGGCATTAGCTTTACCCCGGTATTTTAAAACTCCTACGCGCACCCCTGAACTTTCAAAAGAATATGATTCCTGGGGCAGTGATTTTAAGCCCACAGGTACCGGCACATCGCTGAATTTTAAAATTGCCTGAGGCTCCAGCATCCTCCCTCCGGTATTTACGGATCTGGGATTATCGGAAAGAGTTGAGCAGCCCATTAGGATAATAGTAAGTAAGCAGCAAAGAATAATTTTCATTTAGCCCCCTATTCTGTCATTCTGAGGGAGCGAAGCGACCGAAGAATCTTATCTTTTAGATTCTTCGCCCATCGGGGCTCAGAATGACGTGTTTATAGTTTCTTCTTATTTAAAAATTTTTTGACATCCTCATAAACTGTATCAATCTCACCGGGGGTTAATCCGGAATCTAAACCTACCTGGATTAATTGCTCCGGGGTAATGATATCTTCGGGAGTATGGCTGTCGTTGTTTAAAATTAATTTTGCGCCGAATTTTCTGGCTTGTTTTATGACATGGGCGTTGGCCTGGTTGTGGCCGCGGCGGCTGGTAATTTCTAAAAATATCCCGCGTTGGCTGGCTAGCTGCGTATCGCTATCGGAGATTAATCCGGGATGAGCGAGGATATCGATATCTGCCAGGAGGCTTAAACGATTAGTATCTTTAGCCACCGGCTCAACCGGAGTTTCTCCGTGGGCGATAATAATTTTAATTCCTTCTTTTCTGGCCAGGCTTGCCAAGGGCTTAAACTGTTCCGGAGGCAAGTGCGTTAATTCGATTCCCGGAAGCACTTTGATTCCGGAATTTTTTGGCCAGCGCCGGCAAAATTCTACCACGGATTTGGCAATCTGTTTAATATTGCTGTAGTCAGCGTGGTCAGTGATAGCGATTACCGTATAGCCTTTATCCAGATAGCGAACCGCTACTTCTGAAGGAAGCAGCGCCCCATCGCTTAAAAATGTGTGTGCGTGTAAATTATACATTTTTTAAAAATGCGCCTGGCAGGAGTCGAACCTGCTACCCAGAGTTTAGGAAACTCTTGCTCTATCCAGGTGAGCTACAGGCGCGGATTTATGCTCCGCCAAACTTAACCAAAGAATACACCGGGTACTCTTTGAATTTATCTTTGCCATTTAAATCTTCCAATTCAATGACAAAACCGATTCCCGCGACTTTTCCTCCCAACTGCTTTACCAGCTTAAGGACGGCTTCCACTGAGCCGCCGGTAGCTAAAAGGTCATCAATAATTAAAACTTTTTCACCGGGAATAATCGCGTCTTGATGAATTTCCAAAGTGCCTGTGCCATATTCCAGCGCGTAAGTCGTAGAAATAGTTTTAAAGGGGAGCTTGCCTTTTTTGCGCACCGGCACAAAACCTGCCCCGATTTTATACGCCACTGCCGCTCCAAAGATAAACCCGCGCGCCTCCACCCCCACTACTTTATCAAATCCTTTGCTTGTATATTTTTTAGCGAGTAAGTCCACGGATTTTTTAAAAGCCGCTTTATTTTGAATTAGTGTCGTTACATCCCGGAAAAGAATTCCTGGTTTAGGGAAATCCGGAATGCTGCGGATAGATTTTTCCAAAAGGATGTTGTTCATTATGGTTCGACTCCTCATTTTATTTACTCAAGCTCACCATAACCCTGCACTTCGATTCTACTCAGTGTCCTTCGAAGTATCCTGAGCTTGTCGAAGGAAGCAAGGTCGAAGGGTTAATGCTCCTTTTCCTGGCTGACGACAAATTTTCTTAATTTCCTTAAAGCCGCCTCCTCAATCTGGCGGATTCTCTCGCGGGATACCCCCAGCTTTTTGGCAACTACGGCTAAAGTTTGGGGTTTGGTGTTCGTTAATCCAAAACGTAAATCCAAGATCTCTCTCTCCCGGTCAGACATTACTTCCAGAAGATTGTCTATTCTCTCCCGGTCAAGGAGTTTTTTGATCCCGGCATCCGGAGGCGTGGTATTTTTGTCTTCGACTAATTCGGATATCTGGTTCTCATTATCTTCGCCAATCGGCGCTTCCAGGGAAGAAGTGGTACTGGCCATCCAGAAATTGATCTGATCTGTTTTTTCGGGAGTAAGCTTTAATTTTTTGGCGATCTCTTTATCCGAAGGCACGCGCTTTAATTTTTGGCTTAAGCGCTCTTTAGTCTTCTTCCATTTGCTAATCAAGTCATTCATATACACCGGAATCCGGATCATCTTGCCTTGTTCGCTAATCGAACGGCTAATCCCCTGCTTGATCCACCAGGCGGCGTAAGTTGAAAAACGGAAACCTTTACGGTGGTCGAACTTTTCCACGGCTTTCATTAACCCCAGGTTCCCCTCTTCAATTAAATCCAGAAAGGGAGTGCCCATGCGCATATAGCGTTTAGCGATATTAATTACCAGGCGTAGATTTGCCCGGATCATATTTTTACGGGCAATTTCATCTCCCTTACGGATTAATTTATTTAACTCAATTTCCTGTTTAGCGGTTAAGAGAGGAATTAACCTGACTTCTTTAAGGTATGTTTTTAAGGCTTCCATGGGTTTTATATCGGGGACGGTTCTCCTAGCTAGGAGAACCGTCCCCTTGTTTTTACTACTTCTTATTTTTAATTACCGCTTGCGCTGCGGCTAATTTGGCAATCGGCACCCTAAACGGAGAACAGCTGACATAATCCATACCTATATTATGGCAAAACTCCACAGATTTAGGCTCACCGCCGTGCTCTCCGCAGATACCAATTTCTAAGTTTTTATTCGTTGCGCGGCCGCGTTTAATAGCCATCTTCATTAATTCGCCGATTCCTTCCTGATCAATGCTTTGGAAGGGGTCCTCCGGCAAGATACCTTTTTGGATATAATCCGGCAAGAACCCGCCGATATCATCCCGGGAGAAACCAAAACCCATCTGGGTCAGGTCATTGGTGCCAAAGGAGAAGAATTTGGCGACAGTGGCCAGTTTATCCGCGACAATCGCTGCCCGGGGAATTTCAATCATTGTTCCCAAAAGATGTTTTATTTTTTTCAATCCGTATTTTGCCAGGACTTCCTTATAGATCTGTTCGGCAATCGCGAATTGATCGGTTAATTCTTTTACATCGCAAACCACCGGAATCATAATCTCCGGATAAGGATCCTTGCCTTCTTTAACTAATTCCGCGGCTGCCTCTAAAATTGCGCGGATTTGCATAGCGCTTACTTCCGGATAGGTGATTCCCAGGCGTACGCCGCGATGCCCCATCATCGGATTCGATTCGTGCAAACCTTCGGCTCTTTTAGTTAGTTCTTGCATATCGATATTTAAATCATTAGCTAATTGCTCAAGCTTTGCCTGCTCGCGGGGCACGAATTCATGCAGCGGCGGATCCAATAAACGAATGACTACCGGAAAACCGTCCATTGCCGCGATGGTCCCTTTGATATCTTTTTTTACAAACGGGAATAATTCATCTAAGGCCTTTTGCCTTTCTTCACTGGTCTTGGAAACAATCATTTTACGCAGAAGGAATAAAGGTTGATCTGAACCTTTGCCGTAAAACATATGTTCAGTGCGGAAAAGCCCGATACCTTCGGCTCCGAATTGCAGGGCTTTTTGCGCGTCCTGGGGCGTATCCCCATTCGTGCGCACGCCCAGCGTTTTTATTGCGTCGCACATCTTTAAAAACTCCGAAAGTATCATATTTTCTTCGGAGGCATCCATCATCGGAAGCTGGCCTTCATAGACATTGCCTTTAGTGCCGTTTAAGGTAATCCAGTCCCCTTCTTTTAAGATCTTGCTTTCGACCTGCACAGTTTTTTTATCCAGATCAACATGCATCGCGGAGCATCCGACAATACAGCATTTACCCCAACCCCGGGCAACTAAAGCCGCGTGTGAAGTCATGCCGCCGCGGGCAGTAAGAATTGCCTGGGCTACGCGCATACCTTCTACGTCTTCCGGATTAGTTTCCTCACGCACCAGGATTACTTTTTTACCGGTTTTTGCCCACTCTACCGCGTCGCTAGATGAAAAAACAATCTGTCCGCAAGCGCCACCCGGGCCGGCAGGCAGCCCTTTAGCAAAAGGCTTGACCGTATTTTCAGTTTTAGGGTCAATAATCGGATGCAGCAATTCCTCAAGCTGCGCCGGAGTTACGCGCATTACCGCCTGTTCCTTTTTAATCATTTTTTCTTTGACCATATCTACCGCCATGCGTACAGCTGCCGGTCCATTGCGTTTGCCTACGCGGCACTGCAGCATAAAGAGCTTGCCTTTTTCAATGGTAAACTCAATATCTTGCATATCATGATAATGTTTCTCCAGGCGATTTTGAATAAGGTAAAGTTCTTTGTAAATTTTAGGCATGGCTTTTTCCAGGGTGAGCAACTCTTTGTTGTGGCTGGAAGTTGAATATTCATTGATGGGAGCTGGCGTGCGAATACCGGCGACCACGTCTTCACCTTGGGCGTTAATCAGGTATTCACCGTAGAAATTATTTTCTCCGTTTCCCGGGTTGCGCGTAAAGGCGACTCCGGTGGCGGAATCATCTCCCATGTTGCCAAAAACCATAGCTTGCACGTTAACCGCGGTGCCCCACTCATCAGGGATACCTTCAATCCGGCGGTAGCTAATAGCGCGTTTTCCGTTCCAGGAAGAAAATACCGCGCCCATGCCGCCCCACAATTGCTCCATGGGTTCATCGGGAAATGCTTTGCCTAAAACTTCTTTAATTTTAGCTTTAAATAGCGCGCAAAGCCTTTTTAAATCCTCAGCGTTTAAATCCGTGTCCAGGGTATAGTTTTTATCTTTTTTCATCTGGGCCATGATTTTTTCCAGCTGTTTGCGAATTCCCTCTTCGCCTTTGGGCTCAATTCCGGCAGCCTTTTCCATAACCACATCCGAATACATCATAATTAAGCGCCGGTAAGCGTCATAGACAAAACGGCTGTTACCGCCGCTTTGCTTGATCAGCCCGGGAATAGTCTCTTCCGTCAGCCCGACATTTAAAACCGTTTCCATCATCCCCGGCATGGATTTTCTGGCGCCGCTGCGTACGGAAAATAATAACGGATTATTGCTGTCGCCGAATTTCCGGTTCATTATTTTTTCTACCTTTAAAAGGGCAGCTAAAACCTGCTCTTTTAATTCCTGGGGGTATTTCTTTTTATGCTGATAATAATATGAGCAGACCTCTGTGGTGCAGGTAAATCCCGGAGGGACAGGCAGCATTAAATTCTTGTTACCGGCCATCTCGGCTAAATTCGCGCCTTTTCCTCCTAAGAGGTTCTTCATGCTTTCATTGCCTTCGCCTTTACCGCCGCCGAAACTGTAAATATATTTCTTAGCCATTACTTTTTAAACCCTGCCTTTCCTTATTTTGTAGAGGAGGTTTAAACCTCCTCTACAATTGTTAATAACTTAACTAAGTTGGTTGACTAAATATTCTTTTAATTTATCTATTGAAATTCTTACTTGTTGCATGCTATCGCGATCGCGCACCGTTACCTGTTTATCTTCCAGCGTTTGCACATCCACGGTTACGCAGTAGAGTGTGCCTACCTCATCTTGCCGGCGGTAGAGCTTACCGATGGAACCGGTGTCATCATAAATCGCGGCAAAAGATTTTTTTAAATCCCGCGAGATTTTCTTAGCCAGCTCCACAATTTCCGGCCGGTTGCGCAAGAGCGGAAAGATGGCTACTTTGACCGGGGCCAGCTCCTTATTTAATTTTAAGACCACGCGGGTATCTTCTTTGATGGTTCGACTTTGCTCACCATCAATCCTGAGCCTTGTCGAAGGATTGACTTGTTCTTCTTGGTAGGCATCAATTAAAAAAGCCAAGACTGCCCGGTCAACGCCTCCGGAGGGTTCAATAATATAAGGGTAGAACTTTTCTTTAGCGGTATCGTCATAATATTGTAAATCTTTGCCGCTGTATTGAGCGTGCTGTTTTAAATCAAAATCCGAACGGTTAGCAACCCCCTCCAGTTCCGCCCAGCCGAAAGGGAAATTATACTCGACATCCATGCAGGCGTGGGCGTAATGCGCCAGTTCATCTTTACCGTGCTGGCGTTTTCTTAAATTTTGGCTTTTCATCCCTAAAGCTAAATACCAATCAAAACGCAATTGAATCCATTCTTCCAGCGCTTGATCGGCGTCTTGAGGCTTAACAAAATACTCGATTTCCATCTGTTCAAATTCCCGGGTGCGGAAGGTAAAATTACCCGGGGTAATTTCATTACGGAATGATTTTCCGATTTGAGCCAGGCCAAAAGGAAGTTTAGGATGGCGGGAGTCCAGGATATTTAAGAAATTTACAAACATCCCCTGCGCTGTTTCCGGGCGCAGGTGTATTTGGTTTCCGGTTTCTTCCACCGGCCCCTGGTAAGTCTTAAACATAAGATTAAATGGCCGGGCTTTGGTAAGCTCACCGGAACATTCGGGGCATTTAGCGGTATCTTTAAGGTCAGCGCTTTTAAAACGTTTTTTGCAGTTTTTACAGTCGCTTTTTAAATCAAAAAAATTATGCACATGGCCGCTGGCTTCCCAGACTCCCGGATGCATCAGGATGGCGCAGTCCATGCCTAAGATATCATTGCGCTCCTGGACATTGGTTTTCCACCAGGCGCGTTTAAGGTTGTTTTTTAATTCTACTCCGTAAGGGCCGTAATCCCAGGTATTGGCCAGCCCGCCGTAAATTTCGCTGCCTTGAAAAATAAATCCCCGGCGCTTACACAGGGAAACAATTTTATCCATTAAATTTTCAGCCATAGTTTTATATTTTTATCATAATCCAGCCAAAAAAGCAAGTTAAATCCGCAAGATGACATTCACAAGATGACATTACAATAAACTCTGCCGACTTTTATCAATTATAGTAGGGTGGGTTTAAACCCACCCTACTGAATTGGCTTAAGGGTGGAGATTATTGCGAATACATTATTTAGGTTCAGTTGCGCGCCGATATCTTTTATATACACTTTAAAGAAATTTCCCGCATCATCAAAAACATTGCAATCAAAATAATTATCCGGTTTAGACATGGAGTAGTTAATGAAACCCTTTAGATTATGGAGTTGGAATCTAATCATTTTAGCGGTACTCTGATTCCCCACATCCGGAGTAAATACGCTTTTCATGATTACAAAAAAAGTATCGGTAATATTGTTTATTTGGTTTAGATGGGCATACATCAGGCGGCGGATGAATTCATGGTTGTTGGTGACTCCCTGTTTTTGTACCTGCGGATAAAGTTTAATAAAAGCTCCCGGTTCCTGGAAGAGTAAATAGATAACCGCTTTCTTATTGCCACGTCTTTTTTTATAGTATTGCTTCTTAATTAACTCCTGGATTAAAGTAAACCGCTTAGGCGCGCTGATCCCCATTCTGGGGAACGCGCTCCAGGCCAAGGTGTCCAGATAAACGCTGTCAATTTCGGGAGTAAATACTTTTTCTTCGGGCTGCATGCAGAGTATGGGAGTAGTTTTACAGTTGCCGACGCCATAACTGATATATTGCCTTAAGAGATTCGGCCCGGCGAATTTAATAACAAACGCCAAAGCAATAACCATAGCGATCGTGCGGCTTAAATATTTAGCGAAGCGCTTACGACGCTTAGCAGCCATGGATTTTCTTTAGCTCCTCTTCTTTAATGGTAAAAGAATGCTCGGGAGCGGGAAATTTTTCCTGAAGCACCTCATTTTTAAAATTCTCAACAGCCTCTAATATTACGCCGGAAAGATTGGCGTATTTTTTAACAAATTTTGGGGTATAACGCTCAAATAAACCGAGCAGGTCATTAATTACTAACACCTGTCCGTCACAATGAATTCCGGAGCCGATACCAATGGTGGGAATCTTTATTTCTTTAGTAATCAGTTCGGCAATTTTATCCGGCAGGCACTCCAGGACTATAGCAAAGCATCCTTTCTTTTCCAGCTCTTTGGCCTGGTCAATTAAGCGCTTAGCGGCCTGGGCATCTTTTCCCTGGCACTTAAAACCCCCAATTTTATCCGCGGTTTGCGGGGTTAAGCCGATATGGCCCATCACCGGGATCCCCGCCTGGATAATTTGTTCAGTTACCTGCAGGCAATTATCAAACCATTCAAGCTTAACTGCCTGGCAGCCAGCCTCAACGATAAATCTTTGGGCGTTGGCCAGGCTTTCATCGGGGTTGAGTTGATAAGCGCTATACGGCATATCGCCGACCAGCAGGGCGTTTTTTACCCCTCGGTTTACCGCTTTGGCATGGTGCAGCATTTCCGGCATTCCCACTTGGGTGGTGGATTCCAGCCCTAAAACGACATTGGCTAAAGAGTCACCGACTAAGATTATGTCAATCCCGGCTTTATCCACCAGGCTAGCTATGGGATAATCATAGGCAGTCAGCATAGTTATTTTTCGTTTGTTTTTTAAAGCGATTATTTCTACAGTGTTCATTTTACCTTAATCCAGGGATAAGCATCTGGGCGATCTTAAAGTAAATAATTAAGCCGACTACATCTACAATACTGGTAGTTATCGGGCCGGCAAGTACAGCCGGGTCAAGGCCGACTTTTTTAGAAAACAGCGGCAGGAATACGCCTGTGGCGATTGCCAATAATGTGATGAGGAGCATAGTAATACCTACTACCCCTGCCAAAGCAAAATCTTTTTGCAGTAAGAATGCCCTGCCGAAGGCAACAGCTCCTACGATTAGGCTCATGAAAAGCGCGGTTTTAAATTCCAGGCGGATTACCCGCACCATATTCTTAAGGTTTACATCTCCGGTTGCCAGGCCTCTAATAATCGTAATCGATGTCTGCGCCCCGGCGTTTCCTCCGGTATCAAGTAGCATCGGGATGAAGAATGTCAATGCCACGACAGAGCTAAGCGTAGCTTCAAAGTTTTTAAGCACTGTGCCGGTAAGAAAATCAAAAATAAGCAGTAGAATTAACCACCCTGACCTTCTTTTTATCAGATCTAGCGTTGTGGCCTTGTCATAGCTAATTATTTCACCGCCTTTCGGGCTCATCTTTCCGATTTCGTAGAATTCTTTTGTGGCTTGCTTTTCTATTCTTTCAACGATGTCGTCAACGGTGATTATTCCGATTAGGGTATTATTTTTATCTACCACTGGTGCGTCAAAGAGATCATATTTTTTAAACAACAGAGAAACATCAATAGTATCTGCATCAACATCAACTTTAATTAATTCCGCTCGGATCATGACATCTCTTATTGCTATGTCCGGAGGGGCTTTAAGCAATTCCTGTAATGGGATTACTCCGCTAAGTTTGTGGTTTTCGTCGGTTACAAAAAGTGAATAGATATTTTCTCTATAGTCAGTGCGCAGGTTTTCCTGTATGTGCAGGAGCGCTTGTTTAGCAGTCATATCTTTTTTTAGTTCTACTAACTGCGTGGTCATCAGGCTGCCGGCAGTGCCTTCTTTAAAATCCATAAGTTCTTTGATATTTATGGCATGTTCTTTGCTGACAAGAAGGAAAAGTTTGCGGAAAACTTTTTTTGGCAATTCTTTAAAAAGGTCAGCGCGTTCGTCAGGAGCCATATCATTTATAATCTGGCCTACTTCCTGATTATCAAGGTTATTGATTATATGGGTTTGTTCGTTAAAGGGAAGGTTCTCGAAAAGTTCAACTGATTTTTTTGTGCCCAGTAATTTAAAGATGATAATCTTCATATTGGGCTCTAAGCTCCTCCACCCTTCAGCTAAGTCCATGGAGTTGATTGCCTTGGCGAGGTTTTTTACTCCGATAAAATCTTTTGTTTCCAGCAGTTCTTTGATTTCCGGAAGGAACAAGGAAAAGACGCTCAAAGATTTGTGGTTTCCGTTTTTCATTACCATTTTCTTTATTTGATATAAAACCTGGTTCTAGGGAATTTGTTTTTCAGTATTTTTTCCCCGTCTTTTCCCAGGACAAAAACAGCTGTAGATAAAACATCAGCGGTTAAGCCGCTATCATCAATTATCGTTACAGAAGTGATACCGGAATTAACAGGGTAACCGGTCTTTGGGTTTATAATATGGCAGTAGCGCGTTCCTGCTTTTAAAAAAAATTGTTCGTAATTGCCGCTGGTAGATGCGGATTTATTTTTTAGCTTCAGTATTCCTGTAATTTCAGGTTTACGCGCTCCTTGGATGGCGATCTTCCAGCTTTGCCCGAAGTTATCTCCTAAGGCATAAATTTGCCCTCCGGCGTTAATCAGGCAGCTATGAACATTGTTCTCCTTTAATTTTTTGACTGCGCAATCCAGGGCAAACCCTTTGGCAATTGCCCCCAGGTCAATCTTCATTCCCGGAAGTTTGAATTCTACCACATTATCTTTTTCATGTAAAATAATTTTATCACTTCCCACCAGATTTAAAACCGCGCGGATTTTATCAGCGCCAGGTTCCTGGAAATTTTGGTTGGTGAATCCCCAAAGGTCAACTAAAGGGGCAACGGTAATGTCAAAAGCCCCCTGAGTTTGGCGGTAGTATTCCAGTGATTTTTTTATAATATAAAACGTATCCGCGCTTACTTTTAATTTTCCTAAACGATTAAGCCGGGAGATTTCGCTGGCCGGGATATATTTACTCAGCAGTTGTTCAATTGAGCTGGCTTCTGAAAAAACAATCCCGCTGGCTTGTTTATTCGGCGAGGTTACTTCCCAAAATGTGCCCATTAAAAGGCGATTGTCATGGTAAAGTCGTTTTGCTTTTAGCGGGAATTTTGGCGGATGAGAATGCAGGGCAGAATAAATTAAAGCAATAGACCATGCGGTGATTAAAAAAGCAACTAAAAACTTGCGTGTTTTCGCGCTAAAAGCCATGCGTTTAAAAGTTTTTTAAGTTTATTGCGCTGATTGTGCGTAGCTGGATTCAATGGTTTTAACTAAATCGAGAAGGAACTTATTGGTGGGCACATCAATACCCAACTCTTGCCCCAGCCGCACAATTACTCCGTTAATGAAGTCGGCCTCTGTGCGTTTTTTTCTTAATACATCCTGAAGCATTGAAGAAAGATTGCCCTGCGTGCCCTCACAAACTGCTTCCACCTTGGCCAACGGATCATCAAAAATTAATTTTATACGTTTTCTCTTGGCAATGCGCGCGGCTTCCGTGACCGCATCCCTCAAGATTCTTCTGGTGCCTTCGTATTCTATGAGTTTTCCATTGGGCAGGCGCGTAATTGCGGACAAAGCATTAATTCCAACATTAATAATTAATTTACTCCAGAGCAGGCTTTTTATATCGCGTGACATTTTGCATTCAAAGCCGGCTTTGTTCAAAAGCTCGCGGATAGCGCGCATTTGGACCGGGGTTTTGCCGTCAATCGTTCCAATAATCGTTTCACCGCGCCCGGCGTGGCGAATTTTACCGGTATCGATTAAAGTCGCGCCTTCGTTGGTTATGCCGGCAATCACTCTTTCTTCACCGGTCAACTCTGAAATAATTTCAACGTTGCCGATTCCATTTTGCAGGGTTAAAATTTTAGTCTCATCGCTTAAAAGCGGCTTAATCTGTTCAATGGTTAATTTGGTATGAAATGATTTCACGCAAATAATTATTAAATCCGTTTTTCCAATATCGGCAGGGTTAGCAGTAGCCTTTACTTTCACTTGCCAGGAGCCGCTGGCGCCTTCCAGAGAGATTCCGCACTCATTAATCTTGGCAGCGCGTTCCTTATTTTTATCTAGAAGCCAAATCTCTTCTTTTGATTTTGCGAGATATGCCGCGAAAAGACACCCGATTGCTCCCGGGCCCACAACGACAATTTTCATTTAACCTCCCAATTAAAAGGACATTAAAACAAACTCCGCTGACTTTTATTAATTATCAATTACAGTAGGGTGGGTTTAAACCCACCCTACTATTGTTAATAAGCTGTAGGGGAGGTTTAAACCTCCCCTACTGTAAAAAGTCAACAAGGTTTGTTACACTATTATTAAAAGTGTTTTATCCAACAGCAACCTCTAATTTATTAATCAGCTTCTGAGATTTTAGTTCTCGGCCAAGGTGAAAATTCAAAAAAGCATTCAGGATCAAATCCAATTCTTTTTTTATCTGAGGGTTCATCCCCAGGCTTAAGGAGCTGTTAAAGCTGCTTTTTTCGATATGCAAGACCGTAGCGATGGTCCCCCGGAATATCGAGCGGCTCGCAGGGTCTTTGGGCATACAATGCGGACAAAGCAGTCCGCCTAAAGAAAGGCTGAACTTGGATTGCCCCATAATCTTATCCAGGCAGCTTACGCAGGAATCGAAATGCGGTTTAAATCCTGAAAGGCTGAGCATTTTAATTTTAAATATTGTGGCAATTTTTTCCGGGCTATAGTTGGTTTCCAATTCTTTGAGGCTGGCCAATGTTAAATTAAAGATCTCTTCATTTTTATCTTCAAGCTGCATGATGGAGGAGACCATTTCCATCATAAAACCCGCAATAGTGGTTCGCTCGATATTTTGCCTGATGCGGGTAAAGTTATCTAGTTTATCTGCCTGGCTTACTAAGTGGAAGCTGGAGTGTGTTTTTCTGTAGAAGATAATTTCATTTAGGGAAAAAAGCTCTAAATTTGAAGCGAACTTTTTCGGATCGGTGCGGATACCTTTAACTATCCCGCATATTTTTCCGAATTCTTTGGTGTAAAAATCCACAATTAAGGAAGTCTCGCGTAAGTCCCTCTTGTTTAAAACTAACCCTACCGCTCGATCAATCGACATATTGGCTTTCTTTTTTACGCATCAGTTTTATCTGGCTCTCCGTCCGGTCGCCAAACCCTAAAATGTGCAGTATACCGTGTACCGCATAAAGTGATAATTCATAATCCGGGGTAGTTTTAAAGCTACGCGCCTGTTTTGAAGCGGCCTGCGCCGAAATCATAATATCCGCCAAAATAATGTTTTTTTCTTTTTTATCGCTGAGATTAAAAGCCAAAACATCAGTTGCGCCGCTGGTTTTAAGGAATTTAGCGTTAAATTTTTTAATCTGCGGATTATCTACAAAACAAAGGTTGATCCATCCGGACTCTTTTACCTTTTCACCTTTAAGGACTTTAAGGATTAATTTTTTTATTTTTCCGGTTTGGACAGGAACCTTTTTTTGCAGGTTCTGAAGAGTTATTTTCACCTGTTTTTCAAGAGTAATTAACCCGGCTATGGTAGATGCCGCTTAATATTTTACTAAAAACGCTGGATATTTTTTCGATATCCTTTAAGGTAAGCTCGCATTCATCAAGCTGCCCATCGATAAATTTATTGTTGATTACCTTGCGTACTGTTTCTTCGATCTTGTCCGGAGTGGGATCTTTTAAGCTGCGCGTGGCTGCCTCTACGGAATCCGCTAATAATACGATGGCGGTTTCTTTGGTGTTGGGTTTTGGGCCGGGATAACGGAAACCTTCCTCGGCCACTTCCTGGTTTTCTTCCTTGCCCTCCAATGCTCTTCGGTAAAAATAATAAACCAGGCTGCTGCCGTGGTGTTGTTGGATAAAATCCCAGAGTATGGGGCTTAAGGAGTATTTTTTAGCCAGCTCTAAGCCCTCCTTAACATGGTTCATGATAATTAACTTACTCATCGTCGGAGTAAGTTCGTCATGGGCGTTCTTTTTGATATCCTGATTTTCGATAAAATACTCTGGTTTTTGCAGTTTACCGATATCATGGTAGTACGCGCCGATTCTGGCTAAAAGGCCGTTGGCATCCACCACGGAGCAGGCGGTATCGGAAAGATTGCCGACAACCAGGCTGTGGTGATAGGTACCCGGTGCTTCCAGGATCATCCGCTGTAAGATGGGATGATTAAAATCTGCCAGCTCTAACAGGCTGATGTTGGTTACGGTCTGCAGGATATATTCAAAGAAGGGCAGGATCCCCAAAGTGATCACCCCGGAAAGCAAACCATTAATTAAAATTATTAGGTATCTTTGCGCCTGATTAAGCATGAGATGTTCTAAGAGTATTAAGCTGACTAATTGCAGGATGCCGGCAATAATCCCGGCTTGAATAACCTGGGCCCGTTTACGGGCCTTGTTTACTAATTGTATCGCGCAGACGCAAGAGGTCATCAAAATAAACCAGGCCTTAAATGGCTCCGGGCTTAAAGCGGCCAGGGAGATGCAGGTTCCCAGTGACAAGAAATAAGCCACCTCCAGATTATTAAATAGCAGCACGCTGAGCATGGGAATGATCGCCACCGGGATAAAATAAATTGATAATCCCTGCCTAATTAAAAAATAACCCAGGCAGAATGAAATTAGAAAAAGAAAAGTTAAAGCCGGCAGGCGGGCATGTTTAATTTTAGTAAATTTTTTGTAAAAGCATAAATAAAGCAGGATTAAGAAGAAGGGGATTGCCAGGTTTAGGTGGATAATCTCGCTAAAAAGGAACATGAAAACGCATATTCCAATCGGCACAAGTTTGGTTTTAGGGAATAGTTTTTTCATAGGCTTGAATTATTTTACCCAGGCAGTGCTTACTTTAAATTTTCCTTAGGCTCCTTCATCCTGCGATGCTTAGCGCTTACCTTAGGGCCGGAAGGAATATTTAAAACTTGGCCGGGATAAAGTTTGTTCGGCCCGCGTAAAACATCCTTATTTGCCTCATAAATCTTCATCCACCCCGTAGTTGTTCCGTAGAATTTTTTAGAGATTTTCTGTAAAGTATCATTTTTAGCTACGGTGTATTGTTCGGAATTTAAATTTGCTTGTTCAGTTTGTGTTTCCTGAACCATGCTGGGCCTATTGAAGCTATCCCTAGATAGTGGAGTAACCGCCGGGCAAGGGGCTTTAGTTTTATTCGATGAACCCAGTTCTACCTCAAAGACTCTGGTGGTCCGGGTGGCTTTTCTTTCCCCGGGTTCCGGAGCTTGCCCGGTGATGTAACCGCGATTGCCCGATGATGAAGAGAGTTCTTGGTCAACCCGATCGCGCGTTAAATTGTAGGTCCTGGCCACGCATCCGGATAGTGCCAGAGTTGATGTTAATACGCAAATTCCCGCTAGCCTAAATCTGTTCATTTTACTTACCTCCTTTTAATAGCTATTCCTAGTTCTCTTAATTGTTTATCTTCAACATCCGAAGGCGCGCCGGTTAACGGGCAAGATGCGCTTGAGTTTTTGGGAAAGGTAATTACCTCGCGGATACTTGTTTCCCCGGAGAGTATAGCCAGGAGCCGGTCTAATCCAAAAGCCACTCCTCCGTGCGGCGGCGCGCCGAATTGAAAAGCTTCCAGGAGAAAACCAAAACGTTTCTGAATTTCTTCTTTTTCCAGTCCGATAATATTAAAAATCTTTTCCTGGATTTCCTGGCGGTGAATTCTGATTGAGCCTGAGCCCAGCTCCGTCCCATTTAAAACTAAATCGTAAGAGCGGGATTTAACTTTATCCGGGGCGAGTTCTAAATTTTCCAGGTCTTCGGCGGCGAAAGAGGTAAAAGGATGATGTTCGCTTTCCCAACGTTTCTCTTCGGTATTAAATTTGAAAAGCGGGAAATCCACTACCCAGCAGAAGGCAAACTCTGTTTTTAATTGTTCCCGTAAATCGGGTTTGTCGCATTTATATTTTTCCATCGCTTGCTGATAGCTGATACGCGTAAAAGGCACAGCGATGTCGATATTTTTCAGTTCCTTAAAGATTAATTTCATTAACTCTTCAGTTAAGCTAAAGATATCCTCTTCGTTTATAAAAGACATTTCAATATCCAACTGGGTAAATTCCGGCTGGCGGTCAGCGCGCAGATCCTCATCCCGGAAGCATTTAGCGATCTGATAATATTTTTCAATTCCAGCCACCATCAGTATCTGTTTGAATAATTGCGGAGACTGCGGTAAAGCAAAAAATTGGCCAAGATTTGCCCGCGAAGGAACCAGATAGTCCCGGGCGCCTTCCGGAGTAGATTTAGTAAGGACGGGAGTTTCACATTCGATGAAGTCTTTACTTCCCAGGTAGAGGCGGATAATTTTATAGAGATTACTTCTTAAGAGCAAATTATTAAAAACTTTATTTCTTCTTAAATCCAGGTAGCGGTATTTTAGGCGAAGCTCTTCGGTTATTTCAACATCCTCCTGGATTTCAAAGGGCGGAGTATTACTGGGATTTAGTATTTCCAGTTCTTGCGCTAAAATTTCCACTTCTCCGGTAGCCAGCTTGGGATTAATTGTGCCTGCGGGGCGCTTATTTACCAAACCTTTTAATTTAATTACGAATTCGTTTCTTAATTGGCCTGCTTGCGCGTAACTATCGGCAGGGCATTCTTTGGGGATAAAAACGGCCTGAGTAAGGCCGTAGCGGTCGCGGATATCGATAAAAATTAATTTACCATGGTCGCGCCGATTGGCCACCCAACCGCAGAGGGTTACCTGTTTGCCCGTATCGGTGACCTTAAGCTGTCCGCAGGTATGTGTCCTTAACATTTTAGTTCCTGGATTAAATTTTGCAGGAATACTTCTTTCTGTGTGCTGTTAGCCATATCTTTAACGGAAATAGCGTGTTTTTTTAATTCATCATCTCCTAAGATTAAGACAAAAGTCGCGCCGGCATCATTAGCCGCGCGCATAGCGCCTTTCAATGATTTATTTAAATAATCCGTATCCGCGGGTATTTCGGCATTTCTGAGTTGGTTTAATATTTTTATGCCTGCGGATTTTGCAGCCTCTCCCAGCGTAATTAAATAAACTAACTTTTTTGGCGGATTCTGCCTTAGAGCGTTGGGCACTAAAAGCAGCCTTTCGACCCCGAAAGCAAAACCCATTGCCCCTAACTCTGGTCCGCCCAGTTCTCTAACCAAATCATTATAACGGCCGCCTGCGCCAATAGCATCCTGGCTGCCTAAATCGCTATGGGTGATTTCAAAGACCGTGCGATTGTAGTAATCCAGGCCGCGCACCAGCTGTGGAACCACTTGAAATGAAATACCCAGATCATTTAATCCGCGTTTTACCTCTTCAAAATGGTTTCGACAATCCGGACAAAGATGGGTGTGTCCAGCTTCGAGTGTTTTAACTATTTTTTGACAATCTTCGTTTTTGCAGTCTAATATTCTTAATACGTTATTTTTAGCTCTCCGCTGGCAATCCGCGCACAGCTGGGGTAATTTTTCCGGTAAACTTTTTTTAAAAGCAGCGCTTAAGGCCTGTTTATCTTTCTGGCAACCCAGGCTGTTAATCTTGATCTGGTAACCGGTAATTCCGAAACCTTTCAGTAATTGTTCGGCTAAACTAATTACCTCTATATCTAAGCTGGCTAGAGTTGAGCCGATGGCTTCGACCCCAATATGATGAAATTGACGCAGCCTTCCCTTTTGCGGGCGTTCCAGGCGGAACATCGGGCCAATATAATATAATTTTGTAAAACCACTGGTTTTTTCTAAATTATTTTCCAGATAACTGCGTACGATTGAGGCCGTTCCTTCCGGGCGCAGCGCGTAAGTATCCTCTTGGTTATGGATGAGGAACATCTGCTTTTGTACGATCTCGGTAGTTGCGCCTAAAGTACGGTTAAAAAGCGATGCCTCTTCCATTACCGGCGTACGGATTTCACGGTAATTATAGAATGAAAATATTCTGCGCGCTGTTGCTTCGACTGTTTGCCAGGAAGATGTTTCTTCGGGCAAGATATCTTTAGTACCCGGGATTCTTTTAAACATGTAAAATTTTATTCAGTAGTTAGTGGGCAGTAGTTAGTAGCCAGCTTAACTAGCTATTCTATGTTCGCTACTAGCTATTTACTTATTTTTGCGTTTATTTTATCTTTTGTTTCATTTCCAAGCCAGCTTTAAAGACTACAACTTTTCTGGGCGGGACAGGGATAACCTGATTAGTACGCGGATTTCTGCCTGTGCGGCTTCTTCTTTGTTTTACTTTGAAAACACCAAAATTACGTAATTCAATTTTTTCGCCCCTAATCAGAGCATCAATAATGCAATCAAAGGTCTTTTGTACTATTTTTTTGACGTCTATCTGCTTAAGATTAGTTTCATCAGATACTTTTAAAACAATATCTTTTTTGGTCATCTTCCACCCCCTATTGCTAAGTATAATAACAGCAAAAAGTTAGAGTGTCAAGCCTAAATTTATGGACGTCTACGTTGTCAAGAACCCTGCCGACTTTCAGTAGGGTGGGTTTAAACCCTACGTTGTCAAGAACCCTGCCGACTTTCAGTAGGGTGGGTTTAAACCCACCCTACTATTGTTAATAAACCCTACTCTCAACGTTACCTGCTCAACGTAAACATCGGGGATTTAATCTGGTTTTATATCACCAGGGATAAGTGTTCCGGGCCTAAGAGTTCATCCAGATCCTGGATAAGTTGTTCATTAGGTTCAACATACAATCCTTCACCGACAATTAACTGTACCCGGGATTTAGCGGGCGCCTGCCTGCCGGACAGGCAGGTATCCAGGCGTAAATATACAGGGACTCTTCCGCGATGCGCCCCGAGTAGAGTTTTTAAGGATTCAAAGATATTCTCCCTTATCCCGGACAAGTTGATGTTTATGGCGGTGATGAGCTTGTAAATTTCTTCAAATGGGAAAAGGTCTTCGGCGATAATTTTGGGCGTTTCTTCCTTAAGGTCAAGCACTCCGCGGATATGCACAATGGTATTGGCTTGGATATGGGAGCTTATTTTAGCGAATGCGCGCGGAAAAACCAGTATTTCTACTGCCCCGCTTAAGTCTTCTAACTTTAATATCGCCATTTTTTCTTGTTTGACCCGGGTAACGGTGTGTTTGATTTTAACGATTAGGCCAACGATCTTAATGATATCCTGATCTTTGTGTTCATGCAGGTTAGCAGTAGAGCAGGAAACAAAGCGTTTAAGCTGATGAGCATAACGCGCTAGAGGGTGGCCGCTAACGTAAAAACCGAGCACATCTTTTTCAAAAGCCAAAAGTTGCGGCTCCGGCCATTCTTGGCAATCAATTAAATTGTTCGTAGTTTTTCCAAATCCGTTATTTTTTAGAGTTTGATCAAAGAATGAAAGTTGGCCGCTGGATTTTTCTTTTTGGATTTTTTGCGCCCCTTCTAATATTATATCCAGGCTGGCGAACATTTTAGCCCGTCCGACGCCAAAATAATCAAGGGCCCCGCATTTAATCAGGCTTTCTAAAACCTTACGGTTAGCTAACCGTAAGTCTATGCGTTGGCAGAGATCTTCCAAAGATTTAAATTTTAACTTCTCTCTCTGTCTGACAATTGATTCTGCCGCGCCCCGGCCGACATTTTTAATCGCCAAAAGGCCAAAACGGATAGTGGATTCATCTGCTACCTTAAAAAGCGCCTCACTTTCATTAATATCCGGCGGCTGCACCTTTAAGCCCATGCGCAGGGATTCATTCACATATTCGACTATTTTATCGGTATTATCGCGTTCTGAAGTAAGCAGGGCAGTCATGAACTCTACCGGGTAATTGGCTTTTAAATAAGCAGTGCGGTATGAAATCAAAGCATAAGCAGTGGAATGTGATTTATTAAAACCATAACCGGAAAAATATTCTATTAAATCAAATATCTTGCCGGCGGTAGATTCCTTGATTCCATTTTTGACGCAGCCGCTAAGGAAATTATTGCGTTCCTTTTCCATGACTTCCGGGATTTTTTTACCCATGGCCTTACGTAAGATATCTGCCTGGGCAAGTGAGAATCCCGCCAAAACAGACGCAATCTGCATAATCTGTTCCTGATAAACCATAATTCCATAGGTTTCCTTAAGGATGGACTCAAGTTTAGGATGTTCATATTTAATCGGGATAATCCCATGTTTACGTTTCATGAAGTCATCCAACATTCCGGAGCCAATTGGCCCGGGCCGGTACAATGCCAAAAGCGCGATTAAATCTTCAAAACGTTCAGGAATAAGTTTTTTAAGCAAATCGCGCATTCCTGAGCTTTCTACCTGGAAGATACCAATCGTATGGCTTGAGGCTAATAGTTTATAAGTATTCTGGTCATCCAGCGGCAATTTTTCAAAGTCAATTTGAATGCCGCGGATTTTTTTAATTAGTTTCAAAGTTTCATCAATTACGGTAAGCGTCCTTAGGCCAAGAAAGTCAACTTTAAGCAGCCCAATTTTTTCCAGTGTCCCCATGCTATATCCGGTGGTAATCTGATCATCTCCGGTTTTAAACACGGGCATGTAATTACTTAACGGTTTATCCGCGATAATTACTCCGGCAGCATGAACTGAAGCGTGGCGGTTTAATCCTTCCAGGGATAGAGCGATAGAAATCAGCTTGGTAATTTGCGGATTATTTTTATAAAGGTTGTTTAGTTCGGGCTCGCTCTCTAACGCTTTTTTAAGGGTCATCTCAAGTTCCGCGGGAATCAGCTTAGCAATCCGGTCGACTTCGGCATAGGGAATAGCCATTACCCGTCCGACATCCCGGATTACGGCGCGCGCTTGCATGGTTCCGAAGGTAATAATCTGGGCAACATTTTCCTGGCCGTATTTATTCGTGACATAATCAATCACCTCTTGCCGGCGTTCGTAGCAGAAATCAATATCAATATCCGGCAGCCCCATGCGCTCCGGATTAAGGAATCTTTCAAAGAGCAATCCGTATTTTAACGGATTAAGATCGGTAATTCCTAAAAGATAGCTCACCAGGCTTCCGGCAGCGGAACCTCTTCCCGGCCCAACGGGGATACTTTGGCTTTTAGCGTAAGCGATAAAATCCCAGACAATTAAAAAATAGCTGATAAAACCCATATGCCGGATAATTTTTAATTCATGATCCAGGCGTTTTTGCGCTTCAGGATTATGCTCAAGATTTTTTTCGGTTAAGCCTTTTTCACATAACTCCAGCAGAAATTCTTCCTTGTTCTTTCCTCCCGGAGGAGAATATTTAGGTAAATGCATCTGGGTAAAATCCAGTTCCAGGTTACACCGGGAGGCAATTTCTAAGGTATTTTTTAAAGCCTCCGGGCATTCGCTAAATAGCTTTTTCATTTCTTCGGGAGAGGTAAAATAAAATTCTTCTGTTTGAAAACGCATGTGTTTAGGGTCATCCAGGGTAGTTTGTGTTTGAATGCACAGTAATGCTTCATGGGCTGCGGCCCTGTCTTTGGTGGGATAATGTACGTCGTTAGTCGCTACCAGAGGAATGCCCAGTTCGCCGGAGATTTTAATCATCCCCGTATTTACTATTTTTTGCTCGGGGATAGAGTTGCCTTGGATTTCCAGATAAAAGTTTCCTTTTCCCAGTATGTTCTGATAAGTGTCCGCGGCTTTTATTGCGTCGTTAAAACGTTTTTGCAGTATCAAACAGGGAATTTCTCCTTTAAGGCAGGCAGATAAGCCGATCAATCCGGCGGCATGTTGGGCGAGAACCTCTTTATCAATCCGCGGCCGATAATAGAATCCTTCCAGATAACCGATGGAGACCAGCTTCATCAAATTATGATACCCCTCTTCATTGCGGGCTAAAAGGATTAAGTGATTAGCGGCATCTTCTATCCCGCCGCTTTTTTTCTCCAAGCGGCTTTGCGGGGCAACGTAAACTTCACAGCCAATGATGGGTTTGATTCCTGTTTTTTGCGCTTCGAGATAGAAATCAATAGCCCCGAACATGCTGCCATGATCGGTGATGGCCAAAGAATCCATTTTGAAACTTTTAGCAATGGCGAGTATCTCCGGTATACGGCAGGCTCCATCAAGAAGGCTGTATTGCGTGTGCAGGTGGAGGTGGACGAATTCAGAGTGTGGCATTGCGGGTACTTAGCTAATTTATTCCCACTCTATGGTTGCCGGAGGCTTAGAGCTTATATCGTAAACTACCCGGTTGATCCCTTTTACTTCATTGATGATACGATTAGAGATCTTTTCCATAACTTCATAAGGAAGTTTTACCCAATCCGCGGTCATACCGTCAAAACTGGATACGCAGCGTAAAGCGCAGACATTTTCATAGGTACGTTCATCACCCATTATTCCCACGCTTTTAATGGGGAGTAATACGGCGAAGGACTGCCAGATTTGGTCATATAGCCCGGCTTTTGAGATTTCTTCAATAACGCGTTTATCTGCTTCGCGCAGAAGCTCAAGCCGGGTAAGATTAATTTCTCCGATAATTCTCACCGCCAGCCCCGGGCCGGGAAACGGCTGGCGCTGAATGATATTTTCCGGCAACCCTAACTGACTGCCGATTTGACGCGCTTCGTCTTTAAATAATTCCCGTAAAGGCTCAATAAGTTTAAGCTTCATCTGCGCGGGTAAGCCTCCGACATTGTGATGGCTTTTAATTTTTCGGCTTGGCCCGCCCGTAGGCGAGATAGATTCGATTACATCCGGATAAAGAGTGCCTTGGCCTAAAAACTTTACCCCTTTGGTTTTTTTTGCCTCTTCTTCAAATACTTTAATGAATTCATCTCCGATGATCTTTCTTTTTTCCTCCGGATCTGTTATCCCTTTTAAGCGCTCAAGGAATCTTTTGCTTCTGTCAACATAGCTTAAATTAAGATGGTAGAAGTCTTTAAAAACGCTCTTGACCTGCCCGGCCTCGCCTTTTCTCAGCAGTCCGTTATCGATAAAAATACAGCGTAAATTTTTACCGATGGCTTTATGAATTAACAAAGCCGCCACGGATGAATCCACCCCGCCGCTTAAACCCAAAACTACTCTATCTTTGCCGATGATTTTTTTAATATTCTCAATCGATTCTTTAATAAAGGATTGCATCGTCCATCTACTGGAGGCGCCGCAAGCTTTAAATAAAAAATTACTTAAGATCTGATTGCCTTTTTCCGTATGCGTTACTTCCGGATGGAACTGCACGGCAAATATTTTTCTTTTTTGGTTAGAGATGGCCGCGATCGGGGTATTGGTAGTATGAGCGATGGTGTGGAATCCGGCGGGCATTTTGGTTACATAATCCCCATGGCTGGCCCAGCAGGTAAAATTACCCGGCAGGTGGCTAAAAAGATCCCGGTTGTCATCAATAAATAATTCTACTTTTCCATATTCGCGCTCGCGGGTATGCCTGACCTTGCCTCCTAATAGCTCGCAGATAACCTGCATTCCGTAACAGATACCCAATATCGGCACGCCTAACTTAAAGATGTCAATGTCAGGATAAGGTGATTTCTTATCGATCACTGAAGCCGGGCCGCCGGAAAGAATGATCCCTTTCGGATTTAACGCGGCAATCTCTTTGGCCGGGGTATTGTAAGGAATAATTATTGAGAAAACTTTATTTTCTCTTACCCGGCGGGCGATTAATTGCGTATATTGCGAACCAAAATCTAAGATTACTATTATTTGCCTGGTCATTCCGTTCTTCTTTTCCTGTGGTTTTTTTAACTTGGCTTTTTTCTTCATTTTATTTCCCCATTCCTACTTTTTGGCCTACCTGGAAAATTTTGCCTTCAGTTTGGATTGAAGGAGCAATGATTATTTCCACATCATGCATTTCTTTCAAGTTTGATGCTCCTAATGAACCCATGGAAGTTTTCAAAGCTCCCAGGAGGTTCTGTGAGCCGTCATCAACTTTTGCCGGCCCCAGTAAAATATCTTTTAACGCCCCGGTGGTACCCACCTGAATACGGGTTCCGCGGGGTAAATTAACATGGGAAGTAGCCATTCCCCAATGAAATCCTCTTCCGGGAGCTTCTTTGGCGCGGGCAAAACTTGAGCCGATCATTACGGCATCCGCTCCGCAGGCAAAGGCTTTACAGATATCTCCGCCGCGGTTCATTCCGCCATCAGTAATGATTGAAACATATTTTCCCGTGCGTTTGAAATAAAAATCGCGTGCTCCCGCGGCATCCACGGTAGCTGTAACCTGGGGGACTCCGATACCTAATACGCCGCGCGTAGTGCAGGCAGCACCCGGACCTACTCCGACGAGTAAGCCACTGGCCCCGGTTCCCATAAGTTCCAGGGTTGTTTCATAGGTTACGCAATTTCCCAGGATGACCGGAATTTTTACAGACTTACAAAACTTGACTAGATCTAATGTCTTATATTCCTTAGAGAGATGCTTAAGTGTGGCCACGGTGGACTGGATGATAAAAATATCTACCCCGGCAGCGATGGCTAATTTCGAAAATTTTTCGGCATTAGCCGGGATACAGCTAACTACGGCTATCGCCCTAGCTTTTTTAATTTGGGCGACTCTTTTGGTGACCAGCTTTTCTTTGATGGGTGTGGTATAAACCGTTTGAATTAATTCTGTGGCTTTTTGGGGAGTAGCTTGGGAGATTTCTTTGAGTACTTCATCCGAATTTTCATAACGGGTCTGTATACCATCGAGGTTTAAAACCGCAATCCCTCCTAAACGCGACATTTCAATAGCAAACTTTACATCTACCACTCCATCCATGGCTGCGGCCAAGATGGGTATTTTAAATTTTTTCCCATTAAATTTAAAATTCGTGTCCACCTCATTAGGATTAACGGTTTGGCTTCCGGGAACTAAGGCTACCTCATCAAAACCATAACATCTTCTTGCGCGCCTGTTTATACCGATCCATTCCGCCATCTTAAATTCTCCTTATTATGATATTAAACCGTTGTTTTGCAATAAGTTATGAATATTTCGCCTCACCTGGGAATATTACCGATAAGATTAATAATTTTATATTAATTAGGGTTATTTGTCAATATATATTTAAAAACAAAACAAAACGACAATGTAACAAGCCTTGTTGACTTTCAACAGTAAGGGAGGTTTACCTGCCTGCCGGTAGGCAGGAACATCCCTACACGGCTTATTAACAATAGTAGGGTGGGTTTAAACCCACCCTACTATTGTTAATAATTAATAAAAGTCAACAGAGTTTATTATAGTGTCTTAAAAACATGGGGACGGTTCTATAAAAATAGAACCGTCCCCATGTTTAATACTAACTACTATTTACTACTTTTTAATACATTCCTCCACCGCCCATGCCGCCCATTCCGCCCATACCACCAGGCATCTTCTCATCTTTTTCCGGCTTATCTACAATTAAAGCCTCAGTGGTAAGTAATAACGCAGCAATACTGGCAGCATTCTGTAAAGCTGAACGGGTTACTTTTGTAGGATCGATTACACCGGCTTCAATCATATCCACATAAGCATCCTGGCTGACATCATAACCGATATTGGTTTTTTCTTGTTTGATTCTTTGTACTACTACTGAGCCTTCCAAACCGGCGTTTTGCGCAATCTGTCTTAAGGGTTCCTCAATAGCGCGTTTTACAATATCAGCGCCAATCTTCTCGTCACCTTCCAGCTTTAGTTTATCTAAAGCCGCAATAGTACGGATAAACGCTACGCCGCCTCCGGGAACAATACCTTCCTGAGTAGCTGCGCGGGTTGCATGCAAGGCATCTTCAACGCGAGCCTTTTTTTCCTTCATCTCTGTTTCTGTGGCTGCGCCTACGCTGATTACGGCAACTCCACCGGCCAATTTAGCCAGGCGTTCCTGCAGCTTCTCTTTATCGTAATCTGAATCCGTATCTTCAATTTGCTTCTTTAGCTGGCTGATCCTAGCATTGATCGCTGCATGCTTACCCGCACCTTCAACAATGGTGGTGTTCTCTTTGTCGATTTTTATTTTTTTAGCGCGGCCCAAGTCTTCAATATCGATATTTTCCAGCTTGATGCCTAGATCTTCAGTCAAGGCTTTACCACCGGTTAAAATAGCGATATCTTCAAGCATAGCTTTACGCCTGTCACCATAACCCGGAGCTTTTACCGCGCAGGCAACAAAGGTGCCCCGAATCTTGTTCACTACTAAAGTGGCTAAAGCTTCCCCGTCAACTTCTTCGGCAAGGATCAAAAGCGGCTTGCCTACACGGGCAATCTTTTCTAATAAAGGCAGGATATCTTTAATTGCAGATATCTTTTTCTCATAGATAAGAATGTAGGCATCCTCTAAGAGCACTTCCATTCTCTCGGCATCGGTTACAAAGTAGGGCGATAAATAGCCCTGGTCAAACTGCATTCCTTCCACCACATCTAAAGTAGTAGCGGTAGATTTTGCTTCTTCCACGGTAATTACGCCGTCCTTACCTACTTTATCCATTGCCTCGGCAATTAATTCTCCGATAGCGGTATCAGAGTTAGCCGCGATGCTGGCAACCTGAGCAATTTCTTTTTTATCTTTGATCGGAGTAGAAAGCTTTCCCAGCTCCTCAACTATTTTTATAACTGCTTTTTCAATCCCGCGTTTTAATGCCATAGGGTTTGATCCGGCAGTAACGTTCTTTAAACCTTCGCGATAGATCGCTTCGGCTAAAACGGTAGCGGTAGTGGTACCATCACCGGCATTGTCAGAGGTTCTTTCGGCAACTTCTTTAACCATCTGCGCGCCCATGTTTTCAAATGGACATTCAAGGTCAATCTCTTTGGCAACCGTAACGCCGTCTTTGGTAATTGTCGGGGAACCAAATTTTTTGTCGATAACTACGTTCCGTCCCTTAGGGCCTAAAGTTACTTTTACCGCAGCGGCCAGCTGTTCTACGCCCCTTAAAATCTTACGACGGGCATCGTCGCTGTACAATAATTGCTTTGCCATAAATTCCTCCTTAATGAACGCTTAACTTACGAACACGGTAGTGTGAGTAAGTTAATGCGTGAATTAATCCCGCCGAATAATTTGAGGCGGGAGCTTCCCTGTTTTATTTAATAATCGCTAAAATATCTTCCTCGCGCAGAATAAGCAACTCTTCGCCTTCTTTGGTAATAAACTCATTGCCGGAATATTTTCCAAATATTACCTTATCTCCGACTTTTACTTCCGGGGCCTGAATAGCGCCACTCTCTAATATTTTACCTTTGCCTACAGCCACCACTTTGGCCTCTTGCGGTTTTTCCTTGGCAGAATCCGGCAGGACAATACCGCCCTTACTTTTATTCTCTGCTTCTAAAGGTTTAACGACAACGCGATCACCCAATGGTTTAATCTCCATCTTGTCACCTCCTTATGTAATGACATAACACCCGCGCAATACCAATTAGCGCGGGGTGTCATCCGGTTGTTAATTTAGAACTAGCACTCTTTTCTCTAGAGTGCTAATTATATAGAAAAAAAATTTCTTGTCAAGAGTTTTTTCTAAATCCGGGGTGTTCTTTCATTTTCATAAATAAGCTTGATTCCGATTAAAGTCAGGTTTTTGTTGATTTCCATTTTCATACCGGAATATTTTTTGATTAAAGAGATATTACCGCCGGTGCCGATAATCTTAGCGTTTCTACCAAGATACTGTTTAATTCTTGCGGCCAACTCTTTACTCAAGGCGGCAGTGCCAAAAACAACTCCGCTTAAAATGCTATTTTTGGTATCCCGGCCAATAAACATTTTCGGCTGTTGTAATTTTACTTGAGGTAATAATGCGGTTTTCTCCTTTAAGGCCTCCAGAGAGATACTCATTCCCGGGAAAATTAAACCTCCTAAGTATGCCCGGTCTCTAGAGATTACATCAAAGGTAATGGCCGTGCCGGAATCTATAACAATCAGAGGGCCGGTATAAAGGCTGCTGGCAGCATAAGCATTTACCAGCCGATCCTGGCCAACTTGTTGCGGCAGGCGGTAACGATTTTCCAGGGGGACGACTAAGTCTTTACCTATTATATAGGGAGTTTGGCGATAGAGGAGCTTTAAGTTACGCTGAATAACCCGGGTCAGTTTAGGGACAACGCTGCAGATAATACTGGCGGATATTTCAGGATAAGCTTTTAATTTTTTTGCCAATTCTGCTTTTTTATAACTTTTAGTGGCGATATCAAAATGGTGTTTTAGTTTTTCTCCGGCGAATATTCCGCCGGATATATTCGTATTGCCGATATCAATGGCTAATAGCATCGCGTAACTCCTTAACTTTATCCCTTAAGCCGGCGGCTTTCTCAAATTGTAAGTTCCGGGCTGCTAACTCCATTTCATATTCTAACTCAGTAATATATTTATGCAACTGGTATTGCTCGAGCGGTTCTCCGGTTAGCCCTTGCACAAATTCCTGGGCTCCCTTTAAATCATCAATACCTTTTTTGATGGCTGTACGAATAGAACGCGGGGTAATTTTATTTTTCCGGTTAAATTTCATTTGCATGATTCTGCGCCGTTTGCTTTCGTCAATTGCTTTTTTCATCGATTTGGTGATCGTATCGGCATACATGATTACTGTACCGTTTAAGTTGCGGGCAGCGCGGCCGCCTACCTGAATAAGCGCGGTAGAGCTCCGCAGAAACCCTTCTTTGTCTGCATCCAGGATTGCCACTAATGAAACTTCCGGTAAATCCAGGCCTTCACGAAGAAGGTTAATTCCTACCAGGCAGTCAAATTTTCCTTCGCGCAGTTCTTTAAGGATCACCGATCGCTGGATAGTTTGTATTTCAGAATGTAAATATTTCACTCTTATTCCCTGCTCCGTAAGATAATGGGCCAGGTCTTCGCTTGACCTTTTGGTCAATGTGGTTACCAGGACGCGTTGATTATTTTTTGCCCGCTGCTTTATCCGTAGAATCAAATCCTCAATTTGGCCGGCTGTAGGCTTAACCATAATCTCCGGATCAATTAACCCGGTAGGGCGGATAATCTGCTCAATAATTTTATTGGCGCTTAAGGTTAATTCATATTCATCAGGGGTAGCGGAAACAAAGATTAATTGTTTTACCAGGCGGTTAAATTCATTAAATTTTAGCGGACGGTTATCCAGGCATGAAGGCAGCCTGAATCCGTAATTTACGAGCGTCTCTTTTCTGGCCCGGTCACCGGCATACATCCCTCTTATTTGCGGTAGAGTAGCATGTGATTCATCAATAATCGTTAAGAAATCTCCGCCAAAATAATCCATCATTGCCGACGGCCGGGATCCTGCCGCAGAACTATTCAAATGGCGCGAATAATTTTCTATTCCGTGACAATATCCGATTTCCTTAAGCATCTCCAAATCATAATTTGTGCGCGACTCCAGGCGCTGGGCCGGCAATAATTTATTTTCTTCCCGTAATTCTTTTAACCGGGCAGCCAGCTCTTCTTTTATCGAACCTACCGCCGCCTGGATTCTATCCGGGGAGGCGATAAAATGCTTGGCCGGATAAATAGCTACCCGATTGATCCGGTTGATTATTTTTGCCGATACCGGGTCGATTACTGAAATTTGGGATATTTTGTCCTGGGTTAATTCCAGGCGCAGCGCTTGTTGGCTGTAAGCTGGGAATATTTCAATTGTATCTCCGCGCACCCTGATTTTTCCCCGCTTAAATTCATAATCATTACGCTCATATTTAATCTGAATGAGTTTAGCGATTAATTCATCCCGCAAGATAGAGGCGCCCTTATTTAAGATAACCAGCATTTCTTGGTAGTCCTGCGGTGAGCCTAAATTATAAATACAGGATACGGAAGCCACGACAATTACATCCGGCCGGCTAATTAAGGAGGTAGTCGCAGAAAGCCGTAAACGGTCCAGGCGTTCATTAATTGAAGAATCCTTTTCGATGTAAGTATCCGTAGAAGGAATGTAGGCTTCCGGTTGGTAGTAATCGTAGTAACTTACGAAATATTCAACCGCATTACGCGGAAAAAATTCTTTAAATTCAGCATAAAGCTGGGCGGCTAAGGTTTTATTGTGAGAGATTATCAGCGTCGGCAAGTTTACTTTGGCGATAACATTAGCCAGCGTAAATGTTTTACCGCTTCCGGTAACCCCTAAAAGCGTAGAATAACGCTGTTTAGCCAGGATGGATTTAGAGAGTGCTTGTATTGCTTTAGGCTGATCGCCGCAGGGTGAGAAACTAGAAACAAGCTTAAACTTATTCATCAGAACATTTTAGAGCACTTCTAAGCTGATATCCACGGATTCTACCGAATCGGTTAGCTCTCCGATTGAAATTATTTCCACTCCGCTTGCGGCGTATTTTCTTACGTTACCCAGATGTATACCTCCGCTTGCTTCGAGCAAAGTAGGGCAGCGCCGTCCATTAAATTTAAGATTATTCCTAATGCTTACCGCCTCTTGAATATCCCGAATCTTCATGTTGTCCAGCATAATGATATCCGGCCTAAGGCTCAAAGCTTGTAAAAATTCTTTTAAGTTTTGAGTTTCGATTTCAATCTTACATCCCTTAGGCACTTTGGGTAGTTGAGAATACCCTCCCACAATTTTTAAATGGTTATCTTTAAGCAGCACCATTTCATCCAGGCGCATGCGGTGATTATAGCCTGAGCCGATTCTAACCGCATATTTCTGCAGGGCCCTTAAGCCGGGAAAAGTTTTACGCGTATCGGTAATTTTGGTTTTAAAGGGTTCTATCCGTTTAACAAACTTAGATGTTTTGGTGGCGATCCCGGAAAGTAATGCTAATAAATTTAAGGCCACGCGCTCCGCCGTAAGAATACTGCCTGCCCTTCCTGAGATAATCGCCAGAGTATCCTTATTGCAGACTCCCCTGCCCTCTTTGATCTTTGGGGTGAATTTTAAGCTTGGGTCTACGGTTTTAAATACATTGCCCGCCAGATCAATGCCGCAAAGCAAGAAATCTTCTTGGGCGATAATTTCAGCCTGGATGCAGATGTCTTTGGGGATATTTAGCTGCGTGGTAATATCGCCCCGGCCAATATCTTCCGTAAGCGCACGCTCAATGATTGCTTTTAGTTCCTCAGGGTTAAGCTCAGGCTTGGTTTCAGATAAGAAGTATTTAGCGTAAGCCATTTTTGATTGCCTCCAGTTTCTTTACCTGCTCACGCATATCAATTAATTTATTTTTTTCTGCTTCTACAATTTCTTCGGGGGCACGCAGAGTAAAATTTTTATTTACCAGCATCCCCTCTTTATTTTTAATTTCGGATTTTAATTTATCAATTTTTAGATTAGTTTTATTAAGCTGCTGGGCGATATTAACGATCCCCTCAAGCGGCATGACAATATGCAGATCCTTAAAAACAACCGCGTATTGGTTATTTTGAGCAATATATTTCTCGGTTAGAGTTAAATCGTTAATTTTAGCCAAATTTTTTATGTAGCCTGAAAGTAGCCCCAGAGATTTTTGAGTAAGTTTACTTGCGACGCTTATTTGGATATCAATACGGCTGGCAGGGTTAACCTCTAACTCTGCGCGCGTATTTCTTATTACATTAATCACCTCAAAAGCCAGCTCCATCTGCAATTCATCTTGCTTATTGATTAGTTCGCTCTGTAAATGCGGCCAGTTTTGTTGCATAATTGATGGTTCGACTTTGCTCACCATCAACCCTGAGCAAACCCCGGGCTTTAGCCCGGGGTGCGTCGAAGGGGTTGAATCTTTGGCGCCTGGAAGGCGCTGCCAAATCTCCTCGGAGATAAAAGGCATAAAAGGATGAATTAGCCTAAGGTATTTTTCTAAAACCTTATACATCACTATTTGGGTTTGCTTTTGTCCGATTTGAGGTTTAATTAATTCCAGATACCAATCACAGAATTCATGCCAGAAAAATGAATACAAGCTACTGGCAGCTTCATTGAATTTAAAATTATCTAATTCTTTGCCTACTTTCTCCAGGGTTGTATAAAAACGGCTTAAGATCCAGCGGTTAACAATATCCAGCTGTTCGCGTTTAAAGAAAACGCACAAATCTACGTTTACATCTTCAGGCTTAAGGTTAGTTAGAATAAAGCGTGAGGCATTCCAGATTTTATTGGCAAAGTTCCTGCCTTGCTCAAATCTGTCTTTAGACAAATATACATCCTGGCCCTGAGAAGTTATCGAGATAAGGCTAAAACGTAAGGCATCTGTTCCATACTCCGCGATGACCTCCAAGGGGTCAAGCGCATTACCTAAAGATTTGGACATCTTTTTTCCCTGACTGTCGCGCACCGTGCCGTGGATATAAACATTTTTAAAAGGGATTTGTTGTTTAAATTCAAAACCCGCCATAATCATGCGCGCTACCCAAAAAAAGATAATTTCCGGAGCAGTAACCAGAGTTGCAGTGGGATAAAAATATTTTAAGTCGGCATTTTCTTTAGGCCAATAGAAGGTGGCAAACGGCCAAAGCCAGCTGGAAAACCAGGTATCCAGGACATCCTCTTCTTGCGTTAAGTTCTCTGATCCGCATTTCGGGCATTTAGAAGGTTTTATTCTGGATACGATGATCCCGGCTTTTGGATTTTTCTCCCGGCAATTTTTACAGTAATAAACCGGCATCCGGTGTCCCCACCAGATTTGCCGGGAGATACACCAGTCTTGGATATTCTCCATCCAGTTTAAATAAACCTTAGTCCAGCGCGCAGGATAAAACTTTATCTTCTCTTTTTTAACTGCCGCAATCGCCGGTTTAGCCAAGGGTTTCATTTTCACAAACCATTGTTTTGACAAATATGGCTCTACAATCGTGTTGCAGCGGTAACAATGCTTCACAGAGAGCGTATGTGGCGTAATTTTTTCCAGTAAGCCCAATAATTTTAAATCTTCTAATATTGCTTCTCTGGCTTTAAAGCGCTCAAGCCCGCAGAATTTTTGCGCCAATTCGTTCATCCTGCCATCCGGAGCCAGGACATTGATAAATTCCAAACCGTGTTTTTTCCCTAAAGCATAATCATTGAGGTCGTGCGCGGGAGTAACTTTAACCGCTCCGCTCCCGAATTGCATGTCGATTATGCTATCGGCAATGATTTTTATCGGCCGGTTAATTATAGGCAGAATCAGGTATTTACCGATATATTTTTTATAGCGTTTATCTTTGGGGTTTACGGCTACGGCTGTATCACCGAGCATAGTTTCCGGCCGGGTAGTGGCAACACTGATAAATTCCTGCGGATTATCCTTGAGGGGGTATTTAAGGTAGTAAAGATTTCCTTCTAAATCAATATGGCTGGCTTCTTCATCGCTTAACGCCGTCTGGCAGCGCGGGCACCAGTTGATAATATAGTGGCCTTGATAAATCAGTTTTTTTTCATAAAGCCTGACAAAGGCTTCGGTGACAGCTAAAGAATAGTCTTGATCCATGGTAAAACGCGCCCGCTCCCAATCGCAGGCGCAGCCGATTTTTTTAAGCTGGTTAATGATGGTTGTCCCGTAGAGCTGCTTCCATTCCCAGACTTTCTCCAGGAATTTTTCCCGGCCGAGATCTTGCCGTTTGAGCCCCTCTTTAGCCAGGGCTTTTTCTACAACATTTTGCGTGGCGATTCCGGCATGATCCGTACCCGGCATCCACAGGGCCGCAAAACCCCGCATTTTCTTGTAACGGATTAAAATATCTTGAATAGTGTTATTTAAGGCATGGCCCATGTGCAGGATTCCGGTAACATTAGGCGGCGGAATAACTATGCAATAGGGTAATTTATCCGGGGATGGCGCGGCGGAAAAAAGATTATTTTCTTCCCAAATTTTATACCACTTACTTTCGGTATCTTTAGGGTTGTACTGTTTGCTAAGCTCTTGTGTCATTACTGCTTATCCTTTAGGAGCTTATACTCAACACTGTCAACCAGAGCCTGCCAACTGGCCTCGATGATATTTTCATGGACTCCGATTGTATTCCAGATGTCTTTTCCGTCCTGGGATTGGATTAATACCCGCACCCGGGCGGCGGTGCCTGCTTTCTCATCCAGAACGCGCACTTTAAAATCAGACAGATGCATTTTGGCTAAAGTCGGATAAAAATCCTTAAGGGCCTTGCGCAAGGCATTGTCTAATGCGTTGATCGGGCCATCTCCTTCGGCGGCAGTATGCTCTTTAATTCCGTTGACCTTTAACTTGATGACGGCTTCAGAGGTGATCTTCTTATCTTTACCTTTTTCTATAACTACCTTAAATCCTTCTAATTCAAAGAATTTTTTAAATTTTTTTAAAGATCTTTGCATCAATATTTGAAAAGACGCCTCGGCAGCTTCAAATTGAAAACCCTTGTGCTCCAAAGCTTGCACTAATTCCAGGATTTTTTTTGTTTGCGGATCGGTCTTAGTTAGGTCATAGTTTAAGTCCTTGGCCCTTAATAAAATTCCGGTTTTGCCACCCAGTTCGGAAACTAAAACCCGGCGATGATTTCCGACTAAAGAGGGATCAATATGTTCGTAGGTTTTTGGGTTTTTCATTATGGCGTTAATATGCATTCCGCCCTTATGCGCGAATGCCGAATCACCCACAAAAGGCTGCTCATTCTTTAGCCGCATATTGCTGATTTCACTAACAAAATGTGAAAGATGCGTCAGCTGTTTTAATTGCGCATCCGGGATACAGTCGATTCCTAATTTAATTTTTAAATTCGCAATAATCGGGATTAAGTCGGCATTTCCGCAGCGTTCCCCGTAACCATTAATCGTCCCCTGCACTATGCTTGCTCCGGCCTCTACCGCGGCCAGGGAATTAGCAATCGCCACTCCGGAGTCATTATGGCAATGAATTCCTAAATCCACCTTAATTTTTCCTTCAATTTCTTTAATCGTAGAACTAATCTGGCTGGTTAAAGCCCCGCCGTTAGTATCGCAAAGACAAACTGCCGAACAACCGGCATCTTGGGCAGCGATTAAAGTTTTTAAGGCGTAATCTTTGTTAGCGCGGTAGGCATCAAAAAAATGCTCCGCGTCATAAAATACCAAGAATCCTTTTTTAACCAAAAAATCAATACTGTCAAAAATCATCGCCAGATTCTCATCCAGCGTAGTTTTTAAAACCTCGGTTACATGAAAATCCCAGGTTTTACCGACGATGGTAATTACTTGGGCTTTAGATTTTAGCAGGGCTAATAAATTACTATCCTGGTGAGCGGGGATATTCGGCCTGCGGGTCATGCTAAAAGCAGCAATCTTAGAATTTTTAAGTTTAGACCGGCTTATTTTCTCAAAGAATTCCCGGTCCTTAGGATTTGAACCCGGCCAACCCCCCTCAATAAAATGCATGCCGATCTTATCCAGCTCTTCAGCAATGCGGATTTTATCCATTACCGAATAAGATATGCCTTCTGCCTGTGAACCGTCCCTTAAGGTGGTATCGTATAATTTTACCGTTGTCATAAATTACCTCTTGTTTATTTATCCGGTTAAAAGCCCCGCGCCGCGGGGCGCCGCCTCTAGCGGGGTTTACTTAGCCCAAAATCAGCGTGTAATTTTTTTACCGCTATTTCAGCGTCTTTCTTCTTGATAATACAAGAAATACTGATATCCGAAGTAGAGATCATTCCAATATTGATTTTATTGTCCGCCAGGACCCCGAACATTTTTGCCGCAACACCATGATGAGATTTCATGCCTACCCCGACAATCGAAACCCGGGCGATATCTTCATCCAGCAAGACATCTCCGGCGCCGATTTTTTTAGCGACCATTTTAGTGATCTTATTGGCTTTGGCGCAATCGGCTTTGGCCACGGTAAAAGATATATCTGTTTGGCGGGTATGGCTTACGTTTTGCACGATCATATCCACGCTTACTCCGGAGGCCGCCAGATCTTTAAATAATTTTACCGCCACTCCGGGTTTATCCGTAACCCCGCAGAGAGTAATTTTTGCTTCATTTTTATTTAAAATTACCCCGCTGACCAAGACATCTTCCATCTTTTTAACCTCCTTAATAATCATGGTTCCGCTTTTTGTATTAAATGAAGAACGCACATGCAAAGGGACATTGAATTTTTTAGCTACTTCGATAGAGCGCGGCTGCATTACCTGAGCCCCTAAGGAAGCCATCTCCAGCATTTCGTCATAAGTAATCTCTTTAATCTTTTTAGCATTGGGTTCAATGCGCGGGTCAGTAGTATAAATACCCATGACGTCGGTGTAAATCTCGCAGGTATCCGCTTGGAGTTCTTTAGCTAAAGCTACCGCGGTTAAATCTGAGCCGCCCCTGCCTAAAGTGGTAATATCCTGATTTAAGGTTACTCCCTGAAAACCGGCAACGATAACGATCCTGCCCTTTTTTAATTCCGCTTTAATTTTATCTACGTTTATTTTGATAATTCTAGCCCGGGTATGGCTGCTATCAGTAATAATCCCGACCTGAGCGCCGGTAAATGAAATAGCCGGGAATCCTAACTTTTGAATAGCCATCGCCAAAAGCGCAGCCGAGATCTGTTCTCCGGTAGATAAGAGCATATCCATTTCCCGTTCCGAAGGATCGGGATTGATTTTATCAGCCAGTTCCACTAATTCGTCGGTAGTATCTCCTAAAGCCGAAACGACTACCACCAGCTGGCAGCCTCTTTTACTATACCCCACCACCCTTTGCGCTACTCTTTGAATACGCTCGACATTAGCGACGGAAGAGCCGCCGTATTTTTGCACGACTAAACCTTTAGGCATTCTTTAATCTCCTTGTCTACTCAAAACAACTTAGCTCCGGGTGTTTAAAATAAAATATTCCATAAGTTGATAACCATTCTCAAAATAAAGTTGTGATTTTTGCGCTTCTTTTTCGCAGTAATTAAGAAATTCTCCTTTAGGTATGCCTTTGCCGTAAATCGCGAAAGGAATGGCTTCTGCGGTATGGGTTTTTAAAGACAGCGGAGTGGCGTGATCCGGTAAAACCATAATCCGGAAATCATCCTTATCCTTACAATATTCCAGCAAAGAGCCGACCACTAATTGATCAAAACGCTCAATGGCAGTAAGTTTTTCCCGCAAATCACCGTTATGCCCGGCTTCATCCGGAGCCTCAACATGCACAAAAACAAAATCATTTTTCTTTAAAGACTCAATTGCTGCCTGGGCCTTACCCGCGTAATCCGTATCATAATAACCGGTTGCCCCGGGAACATTAATTACCTCCAACCCCAGGATGCGCCCTAACCCCTTAATCAGGTCCACCGCAGAAATTACGCTTCCGGATAAATTGAATTTTTCCATAAATTTAGGCATATTGGGTTTGACCCCCTGGCCCCAAAGCCAGATCATATTTGCCGGATTTTCTTTTAAATCCAGCCGGACATGATTAATTTCATGTGACCCCAGAATTTCTTTGGAATCCAGCATAAGTTTAACAATTATATCCGCGTTTTCCCCTTTAGGCAGGTGGCGGTTAATGCTCCGGCCGGCAATATCATGCGGCGCCCAGCATTTCAAATTTTGCAGTTTTAATTCCGCTCCACGCTTAACTAAAAGCAGGTGCCTGTAACTTACGCCTGGAAAAAATCGCAGTTTATTATTTCCCAGCTTTTGATCAATAAATTTAATCAGGGTGTGCGCCTCTGTGGACTTAATATGCCCGGCGCTATAATCGAGTAACTTATCCCCTCCGGTGGTGATTAAGTTGCAACGAAAAGCAACATCGTCATCTTCCAGTTCAATACCCAGGTTGGCCGCTTCTAAAGGCCCTCTTCCGGAATAATATTTTTTTGGGTCATATCCTAAGATGGAAAGATTAGCGACATCGGATGCCGGAGTCATTTTATCCGGAATGGTCTTAGCCTGCCCCAGGCATCCATTTTTAGCGATAAAATCCATGTTCGGTGTGCGGGCCGCCTCTAAAGGAGTGCGCATGCCCAGCTCTTCTAGGGGGTAATCTGCCATACCATCACCAACCAGTACAATATATTTTGTCATAGTTGATTCTCCATTAATCCGGATAAATAAATAGCCATTTTTGTTTTACTTAAGAAAGGCCCGTATTTATTCTGGCCGTCTAAAATATAGGCTTGATAACCCCTGTTTTTATTAGAATTAGCTACCACCAAATCTAAATTTGCCGTCTCTAGCAGCCTTTCGCCTTTTTTTATCAGTATATTTTTACCTGCATCCGGTTGGAACTTAAAACCCACAGTAAATAAATCCGGTTGGTAAATTTTTAAGCTCTGGATCAGTTTCTTCGTGGGAACTAAATTTATTTTCCAGCTCTTGCGTTGTGAACTGACCTTATGCTGAATTATATCTTTAGGCTGGTAATCTGCCACTGCCGCCGCATGAATAACCGCCGCAAATTTTTGATTTTTCAATTCTTTATCTAAAAGCTGCGCTAATTCAGAAAAATATTTAAAACGTATCAGCTGAATGCCCGTTTGTCCGGCCCGGCAGAAATTTCCCGGCCCAAGCAACAGCGTAACTTTGAACCCAAGTTTTTTAAATTTATCTGCCAGAATAAGCCCGGTTTCTCCCGTAGCCAAATTACTTATTACCCGCACCCGGTCAAGCGCTACCCAGGTGGGGCCGGCAGTAATCAGAATTCTTTTTCTAGTAGCCAATTTCTTTAATAATTGTTTTTAAATCTGCGCGCACCAGCTTAGGCGGTTTAATCGTCTTAATCGCCCGCTCCGGGTCTTTTAAGCCATGCCCGGTTAAGATGCACACAATCGAGAATTTCTTATTATTTAAATTGGATTTTTTAAAGTATCCCTTTTTAATTAATTTTAACAGGCCGGCAATGGAAGCGGCCGAAGCCGGCTCAGCAAATACGCCTTCTTTTTCCGCGAGCATTTTGTAAGCAGTAAGTATTTGCGTATCTGAAACCAGGTCAATTAATCCGCCCGATTCATCGCGGGCGTCTATCGCGCTTTTCCAGCTGGCCGGGTTTCCGATCCGGATGGCGGTGGCAATCGTTTCCGGGTTAAGAATGGGCTTATTTTTTACAATCGGCGCAGCTCCTTGAGCCTGAAAACCTAACATTACCGGAAGTTTTTTACTTAAAGCCCGGCTCTGATATTCTTTATAACCTTTCCAGTAAGCAGTAATGTTTCCGGCGTTTCCCACCGGCATAATCTGAAAATCCGGAGCATCCCCCAGGTAGTCGCATATTTCAAAGCTGGCAGTTTTTTGCCCCTGGATACGGTAAGGATTTATAGAATTCACCAGAGTAATGGGAAACGCTTGAGTAATTTCTTTAACCAGGCCTAAAGCAGCATCAAAATTACCTTTAATCGCTAAGACCTTTGCCCCGTGAATTAACGCCTGGCTAAGTTTTCCCAGAGCAATTGCTCCGCTGGGAATAAGCACGATGCATTTAATTCCGGCGACGGCGGCGTAAGCAGCGGCAGAGGCTGAAGTGTTTCCGGTTGAGGCGCAGATTACCGCAGCCGCCTTTGCTTCGCAGGCTTTGGAGATAGCCAGGGTCATTCCCCTATCCTTAAAAGAACCGGTGGGGTTAAGGCCTTCGTACTTTAAATAAACTTCACAATTTTTTCCTACCAGCCCGCTTAAATAGCCGGCATAAATCAAGGGGGTATTTCCTTCATTTAGAGTAATTACCGGAGTTTTCTCGCTCACCGGTAAAAACCGTTTATATTTCTGAATTATTCCCCTATATTTTTGCCCGTTCATTAAACACCCTCGATTCGAATGGCGACAGATTTATCTTTGATTTCTGTTAATTTATCAATCATTTTTAAGGCACCCCGCAGATTTTTTTCTTTTATTTCATGCGTAACCATCACCACTGGAACGATATGAGATTTTAACTTCTCTTTTTGAGTGACGGAAGCAATGCTAATACCGAATTTTGCCAGGATTCCGGATATTTTTGCTAATACTCCCGGTTTATCTACTGCCGTAATCCGGATGTAATGTTTATTTTTAAATTCATCTATCTTGCGTAAACCTTTAATGGAGTTATCTTCCCTGGAATTTAAAGTTGGCCTAAACAATCCGGCTTTAATATCCTGGGCCAGATCAACAATATCAGAAACAACTGCCGAGGCAGCGGGTAATTGCCCTGCACCCGGGCCGTAAAACATAAGCTCCCCGGCCAGGTCGCTGGAGACATAAATAGCGTTAAACACCCCGTCTACCGAAGAAAGCAGGTGTTCGCTCGGTAAAAGGGTTGGATGGACCCTTACTTCCAACTCATTGATTCTCTTCTTGGCGACGGCCAATAATTTTATGGTATATCCTAACTCTTGAGCATAAGCAATATCAGCAGCAGATATGTGTGTGATGCCTTCAATAAAAATATCTTTTAAGTTAACAATTTTTCCAAAAGCCAGATAAGTAAGCAACACCAGCTTATGCGCTGAATCAATACCCTGGATATCGAAAGTGGGATCATTCTCGGCAAAGCCTTTAAGCTTAGCGCCGCTTAAGGCATTAGCAAAAGAGCAGTTTTCTTTAGACATCTGCGTAAGCACATAATTTGATGTGCCATTTACAATACCAAAAATACTGTTGAATTTATTGGCCACCAACCCTTCTTTAATGGCTTTGATAATGGGGATGCCCGCGCCTACAGAGGCTTCAAAATAAATATTTTTACCCCGCGCATCAGCCTCTCTGAATAACGCATTTCCATGTTCCGCCAACAGGGCTTTATTGGCAGTGACCACGTGTTTTCCTTTTTTTAAAGCCGCTAAAATAAACTCCTGGGCCGGATTGATCCCGCCGATTAATTCCGCAATAATGTCAATTCCGGGATCATTAATAATTTCATAGGCATCGGACGTGAGTAAGGCTTTATCTACAGTAACATTTCTTTTTTTTGCCAAATCCTTATCGCATATTTTTTTAATTACGATTTCGGTTTCTATTTTTTGCGCCAGTAATGATTTCCTGGAATTAAGAATCTTGACCACTCCGCATCCGATATTGCCGAAACCGATAATGCCGATATTGATTTTTCTCATAGATTAGCAACCTTTCTTAAGATAATAACCAACCGTTTCACCGATTATCTCGCGATGTTTTTCATCTACCGCTAAGAAAGCAAGGCGCGTATCATAGATCACGCCTTTAGTAATTTCTTTTGATTCCAGGACCTTAGCGATAGTCACAATCGGATCAGGATCAAAGGGCAGGCGAATCTCCAGCGCCAAATTCGTTCCTTCCGGAAACTGGCAATTGGTGGTTAAAAGCATTCCACCTAAACTTAAATTTTTAGTTTGTGAAATATCGATGTTGCTGTTACTCGGAATAACCCTGTAGGAAATAATAAATCTACCTTTTGCGCGGGGATACTTTCTTTTTTCCTGCCCATCGAATTCTTTTGGCATAGATCCTCCTTTGACCCCTACCCCTATTTCTTATTTTTTAATAAGCTCTGCATATAATCGCTGATCATCTTCTTCTCATGCTCTCCCAGCTGGATAAACTTTATACGCGTTCTATTGGCAAAAGATTCCACTACTTCCCCTGTTGCTTCCAGGCGGTTATAAGGATCCGTGGGTATTGTGAAACGTAATTGCAGTTTTGCGTTGTTGGTGAAAATTTTACTGGAATTAAATAAAATCCCTTCGATGCTGATATTCTTAATGGTTGAAGAATCCCAGCACAGTGGTTCCGGTGTAATTTGCGCGTATTGGATAATTAATGTTTTCTCAATCCGGACGGTTTTTCTTTTTTCCTGCATAATCACCTCTCTATTTTATAAATCGGGGGAGAGAGATTTGAACTCTCGACCTCTTGAACCCCATTCAAGCGCTCTAGCCAAACTGAGCCATCCCCCGGTTACTACTATCTTTTTCGGAATCAAGCGGGCGCCACTGATACTTTGGCGCCCGTCCGCCAACGCTGTAATGGCGGACGCTCTACCAAGCTGAGCCACGCCCCGTTACTACTTAACCTTAACACTATCAATAATTTCTGAAACGGCTGAATTTTCGTCTTTTTTGAATTTGGTGTCTAGTGTCCAAATAGTGTCCATCTTACTACTTAAAACGTCAACCGCGCGCTTCTTATGATCCGGGGAAAGATGGCTATATCGGAGTGTCATCCAGATATCTTTATGCCCCAGTAATTCCCGGGTAGTGTTTATCTCAACGCCAGCCATAACTAACTGACTAGCAAAAGTATACTTTAAATCATGGAAGTGAAAATTAATTATACCTGCCTTTTGTATTGCTGTAAAGAAAGATTTTCTGTTATGTCATCTCCAAATTAAAAGTGCACTGTTTTTAAAGGGAGTTACAATTTAAAAGTGCACTGTTTTTTGTGCCATACTTGTAAGAAAAAGGAGGTTTACAAGTATGGCACAATTACACAAAAGATTTACCGATCAACAG
>JAUYBI010000054.1 GCA_030693145.1 Candidatus Omnitrophota bacterium | reverse complement strand
TATTTAATGTCTCCAGATTAGTGCGCAGCAACCTGCCATCAATCCTTAAAATCGGTGGTTCACTTTCCGTAACGTGTAAATCCGAAGCGTTTTTTTCAATACACATCAGAAGTAAATCACGAATTTCCATAAAACACCTCCTCATTTTTCCCCAGCCTCCGGCGCTTGGGGAAAAATGACCCCGAGCACCCGCGAGGGGGAACTAGAAATAACCTCTGGGATCGCTAATGTAACCCTTAATTGCCGAAGCCGCCACTGTTGCCGGAGAAGCTAAATAAATAAACGCCGCGGGATTGCCCATTCTACCTTTAAAATTACGATTGGCAGTTGAGATCACGGCTTCGCCGTCACTAGGAATACCATTGTGCGTGCCCACGCAAGGGCCGCAACCGGGCCCAACAATAACTGCGCCCGCTTTAATAAATATTTCAACCAGGCCCAGCCGCAAAGCCTCCAGATAAACCTGCCGCGAACTGGGGGCAATAATCAACTTAACCTCAGGGCTAATTTTGCGTTTATTTAAAACTTTTGCCGCCGCCTTAAAATCATCAATACGGCCGTTAGTACAGGTACCCAAAAAAGCTTCGCTAATTTTAACCTTATTTAAAGAAGAGGCCTGGGCAACATTATCTACACTATGTGGCATAGAAATCATCGGCTTAAGCTTAGAAATATCAAATTCATAAACGCTCTCATAAAGAGCCCCTTTATCTGCAGAGATATTTTTAATCCTCTCGCGCTTAACGCCCTTAAGTTTTAACCAGGAAACAGTTTTTTTATCCACCGGCATAAAACCGGCTTTAGCGCCCATTTCCACTAACATATTCGCTATGGTAAAGCGGCCGTCCATTCCTAAACTATCAATCACCGGCCCGGAAAACTCAACAGCTTTATAGGTTGCCCCATCGCTTTTTAGTTTACCGATTATATACAGGATAATATCCTTGGCAAAAACGCCGCTGGACAGCTTGCCTTTAACGACAATTTTTATAGTCGCGGGCACCTTAAACCAATTTCTTCCGGTAGCCAGAGCAATAGCTAAATCCGTAGAACCAACACCGGTAGAAAATGCGCCAATTGCCCCGTAAGTACAGGTATGGGAATCCGCGCCTAAAACTAAATCTCCCGGCAGAATCCTGCCGGATTCCGGAATTACCTGATGACAAACTCCGCAGCCAATATCAAAAATTTCTGTTTTAAAATTTTTCGAAAAATCGCGCATCTTCTGATGCACCCGGGATACCCCTTCACTGGGACTGGGGGCACTATGGTCAATAACCATACAAAATGCGGCCTTTATTTTTGTTACTCCTAGTTCCTTAATCTGGTCAATGATTATTGATGAAGTGCCATCCTGGCCAAAAGCAAAATCTATTTTACAAATGGCAAAATCACCCGCAGCTAAATCTTTACCAGCGTGTTTACTTAAAATTTTCTCGGCTATTGTCTTTGGCATCTTTCTAACTATTGATTTTAACTATCCATTTCTGTATTCTATCCATTCCTTTTTCCAATTCATCCATACTGGTGGCAAAACTTATTCGGATATGATCATCCATTCCAAAGGCGCTGCCCGGAATAAGGCTAACATACTCTTCCTCCAGTAATCTCTTGGCAAAAGTCATTGCATCCAAGCCGGTTTTAGAAATATTGCAAAACATATAAAATGCTCCCTGCGGCAGGCAGAAACCCAAACCCTTAATCCCCTTAATCCTGGCGGCTAAATAATCTCGGCGTTTGGAAAATTCCTGGCGCAATTTATTCGAAAAATCATCCGGGGCGCTTAAGGCAGCCTCGGCTGCTTTCTGGGCGATAGAATTAGGACAAGAGGTTGAATGATCCTGCAGGTTTGAAATAGCGGCCGCTACGTCAGGGGGAGCGCCAAGATAGCCGATACGCCAACCGGTCATCGAATGGCTCTTGGATAAACCATTAACCGTGATCGTTAAAGCATAGATATCTTTATTAAAACTGGCAATGGATTCATGTTTTAAGCCGTCAAAGGTAATCTTTTCATAAATCTCATCACTGATCACAAAGATATTTTTCTCTACACAGATTTTAGCAATTCCGGATAATTCCTCTTTATTGTAAACCGAACCCGTGGGGTTTGACGGACTATTCAGAATCAAAATTTTAGTTTTAGGAGTAATCTGCCTGAGCAGGTCTTTAACGGAGATTTTAAAATTATTTGCCGCAGTTGTCTTGATAAAACGCGGGATTGCCTCACAAAGGTTAACCATCTCCGGATAGCTCACCCAGTAGGGCAAGGGAATGAGCACCTCATCAGAGCGGTTGGCGAGCACCATCAGCACATTATAAATACTATGCTTTGCCCCGTTAGAAACAATAATTTGGTCGGGCGCGTATTCTAAAGAATTATCTTTTTTAAATTTCTGACAAATGAGCTTTTTTAATTCCGCGGTGCCGGTGGTAGGAGTATACTTGGTAAATCCTGACTGAATTGCCTGAATTGCCGCCTCCTTGATAAAATCAGGGGTATCAAAATCCGGCTCCCCGGCGGCAAAATTAATAATATCCTTACCTGCGCTTTTAAGCTTTTTGGCTTTAGAGGTGATTGCTAATGTTGAAGATGGATTTATTTTTTTCAGGCGCTCAGCAAGCCTTGTATCTATTTTCATAAAAGTTTTTCTTTACCCCGTTAGAAGTCCCGTGACACGGGGTGTCACTTCTAACGGGGTGAATTTATAAAGAATCACTTTTCTTCTTAAATATCGTCCTTAAGCCGCCCATAAACTTCTTCTGCGGCTTTTTTTCGTCAATCGGTTTATCTTTAACCGTTATCTTGGATTCCTTTTTGGGTTCCGGTAAAGATTTACTCTCGCCAGTCTCAATATCCTCGACAACTGCTTGCGGTTTTGCTTCCTTAGCCGGCTTTGATTTCTTGGCTTCTTTAATCTTTAATTCGGTAAGCTCAAAAATAACCATTTCGGCATTATCCCCGCGGCGCTTACCTAAACCGATAATCCTGGTAAAACCACTACTGCGTTTGGCAAAACGCGGCGCAATTTCATTAAAAAGCAGATTCACTAACTTATGCTCACCCAAAACTTTTTGCGCTTGCCTGCGGGCAAAAAGCGTATTTTTCTTACCCAAAGTTATGAGTTTTTCAATCATCTGCTTACTGGCTTTAGCCCTAGTTAAAGTAGTTTTAATACTTTGGCAGATGACCATATTCCTAGCCAAACTCCTGATCGTTGCATCATGCCAACTAGAAAAACGACTTAATTGCAGCCTTTTCTTTGCGTGTCTCATTTTACTAAGCCTCCGTTAACCCTTCTTTATTTTCTTAGGATCAACCTGCATTCCTAAAGTAACTCCCATGCCCACCAGGAGCTCCTGAATCTCGGTAAGAGATTTTTTACCAAAGTTCTTAAAGTTAAGCATCTCCTCTTCGCTTCTCTTAACTAAGTCGGCAATCGTCTTAATCCCTGCTTCCCTTAAACAATTGGAACTTCTGACTGAAAGTTCAAGCTCCGAAATCGGCAGCTTTAATTTCTCATATAAGGCTGCATCTTCCTTGGTCATTTCCGGTTCTTCTTCTACGATATCCTCAGGTAGCTGGCCAAAACTTACGAAGATATCCAAATGCCTTTGCAGAATATTAGAGCCATAAAGCAAGGCATCTTTAGGATTAATGCTGCCATTGGTCCAAATTTCAAGGATCAACTTATCATAATCCGTACGCTGGCCTACACGGGTATTCTCCACAAAATAATTAATCTTCTTAATCGGTGTAAATATTGAATCGATGGCAATAAAACCGGCAGCTTTATCTTCTCTTTTATTCAACTCGCCGGCGACATAACCCCGGCCGCGCGCTACCTCCATCTCAATATTCAGCTTGGTATCTTTAGTAAGCGTGGCAATATGCAATTCGGGATTAATGATCTCAATTGTCTCATCTGCCTGGATATCCTTAGCTTTAATGATGCCCTTCTTATCCGCTTTTAGATAAATTGTTTTAGGAATCTTGGAATGAGAATTTAAAACTATACTTTTAATATTCAAAATAAGTTCCGGGACATCCTCCAGAATACCGGGGATAGTCGAGAACTCATGAGAGATTCCGGCAATTTTAATCGCGGTAACCGCACTACCCTCGATAGAAGAAAGCAGGACCCTTCTTAAAGAATTGCCCAAAGTTACGCCATATCCTCTTTCAAAAGGAGCCGCCTGGAACTTTCCGTAAGTATCAGTATAGGTTGACTCGTCACATTCAAGCTTTTTAGGAAACTGAAAATCTCTCCATTTTATTCCCATCTTTCCCCCCTTAAATGAGTCCGCCATTGATTTAGTGGCGGACGAATTTATCCCGCCGAATAAATATGAGGCGGGAGCATCCCTTAATAATTACTACTTGGAATATAACTCAACGATCAACTGCTCTTGTATCGGTTGCTGAATATCGGTTTTCTCCGGAAGCCTCAAAACCTTCCCCTTCATTTCCGCGGCGCTAAATTCCAGCCAACTGGGGACGGTCCTATCCTTAGAGAGCTCCAGATTATCCTTAATCTTGATCTTAACCTTATCCTTAGCCTTAATTTCAATCACATCGTCCTTATCCACCGAATACGATGGAATATTAACCCGCCGGGAATTAACCGCGATCAAATTATGCCTGACAATCTGGCGTGCCTGTGAACGTGAAATACCCAGCCCCATACGAAAAACCACATTATCGAGCCTGCGCTCTAATAATTGTAAGAGCACCTTACCGGTTACCCCCTTAGTCTTAGAGGCAATTTTAAAATATTTACGGAACTGTCTTTCCAGCACCCCGTAAATTCTTTTAACCTTTTGTTTTTCTTTTAACTGTACTCCGTAATTAGAGAGCTTCTGTCTGCGGCCCTGTCCATGCTGGCCCGGCGGATACGCTCTTTTAGCTGCTGCGCATTTTTCAGTCTGACATTTAGTCCCTTTTAAAAACAGCTTCTCGCCTTGTCTACGGCATAATCTGCAAACTGCACCAATATAGCGGCCCATAAATTAGACTCTCCTTTTCTTCTTAGGACGGCAACCGTTATGAGGAATGGGCGTTACATCCTTAATTAAAGTTACCACCAAACCCGCTGCCTGAAGCGCGCGGATTGCTGACTCTCTGCCAAAACCCGGGCCCTTCACATAAACTTCCAATTCTTTAACCCCCACCTCTTTAGCCTTACGCGCAGCATCAGTAGCTGCCACTTGAGCGGCAAAAGGGGTAGATTTTTTAGAACCGCTGTAACCGACGGAACCCGGAGCGCTCCAGGCTAATACATTACCTTGTTTATCGGTTATCGTAATGATCGTATTATTAAAACTTGCCTGAATATGCGCAATTCCACTGGTTACACCCCGAGCGATTTTTTTCTTTTTTGCCTTTTCTTTTGTTGCCATTTTATTTTATATCTCCTCATTTTTCCCCAGCCTCCGGCGCTTGGGGAAAAATGACCCCGAGCTCCCGCGAGGGGAAGCGAACTAACACCGATATCTTATTTTGCTGGAGCCTTGGCTTTTGGCGCTTCAGCTTTTTTGATTGGCGCTTGATTTGTTCTCTTTTTTCCTTTTCTAGTGCGCGCATTTGTACGTGTACGCTGCCCCCTAACCGGCAGGCCTTTTTTATGCCGCATTCCTCTCCAAGAACCAATATCCATCAGGCGCTTAATATTCTGAGCTATATCACGCCGCAGGTCACCCTCAATCCTCAAAGGCCCTTTTTGCAGGATTTGAGTAATCCGCGAAACTTCTTCTTCGCTTAAATCTTTGGCCCGCTTATCCGGATTAATCCCAGCCTCTTTAAGTACAACATTAGACAGAGACCGGCCTATCCCATATAAATAAGTAAGCGCAATCTCAATTCTTTTTTCTTTAGGTATATCCACACCGATAATTCTTGGCATAATCTCTTTCTGCCTGCCATCAAGCAGGCTTAAAAAATAATTTAACCTTGTCTCTGTTTATGTTTAGCGGTAACGCAAATAACCCGCACCACCCCTCTTCTTTTGATTATTTTACACTTATCACAAATTTTTCGAATCGAAGCTTTTACTTTCATTTTATCTCACCCGAAAAGTAATTCTCCCTCGGCTTAAATCATAAGGAGAAAGTTCTAATTTAACTTTATCACCCGGAATAATCCTAATAAAATTCATGCGCATCTTTCCTGAAACATGCGCCAATACTACATGCCCATTTTCAAGCTGGACCTTAAACATGGCATTAGGCAATGCCTCAATAATTTTTCCTTCTGTTTCAATTAATTCTTCTTTTGCCATTTAATCAGCGTTAATTTAATTTAGTTAATATTAGCGGCCCTTTATCCGTAACCGCAACCGTGTGTTCAAAATGCGCTGAGGGAGCACCATCCTTAGTCACCGCCGTCCAGCCATTCGCCATAACTTCACACTCCCAACTACCAAGATTAATCATGGGTTCAATAGCTAAAACCATTCCGTTTTTTAAAAGCGGCCCTAAACCCGGCCTGCCAAAATTAGGAATTTCCGGTTCCTCATGTAAGGCAATACCGATCCCATGCCCCACAAACTGCCGGACTACTGAAAAACCCTGTGCCTCTACAAAACTTTGAATGCTATGAGAAATATCAGTTAAATAATTTCCAACTTGCGCCTGTTTGATCCCGATATCTAAAGACTGTTTGGCTACGGCAATTAATTTTAACCTGTCAACATCTACTTTACCTACCGGTAAAGTCACTGCCATATCCGAAAAAAAACCCTCGTAATTTACTCCTAAATCTATGCTTACGATATCCCCTTCTAAAATTACTCTTGAACCCGGAATACCATGGACAATCTCTTCATTCACCGAAACGCAAGCTGTCCCCGGAAAACCTTTATAACCTTTAAAAGCTGCCAACGCCTTTTCTTTACGAATTAACTCCGCGCTCAAAAAATCAATATCCAGAGTAGTCATTCCCGGCCGCAAGGCAGCTTGCAATTTTTGCATCACAAAAGCCAAAATAACTCCTGAACGCTTAAGCATAGTTAAATCTTTTTGCGACTTCAGGAGAATCATTTAAACTTTGGCGCTTAACTCAATAATCTGCTGCAAAACCACTTTCGCTTCCAAATCTGCGTTCAAGCTATGTAGTTTTTCTGCTTTTTTATAATACTCTATCAAAGAAGCAACTTGCTGTTTATAAACTTCCAAGCGCTTGACCACCGTTATTTCATTATCATCAGAACGCTGATATAAAGGCCCCTGGCAGCTATCGCATAAACCTTTTACTTTAGGGGGCATGTTCGTAGTATGGAAATTAGCTCCACACTTAGAACAGACTAATCTTCCCGTAAGCCGCTTGATAATTACCCGGTCACTAGTGTCCAGGTAAACAACCAGATCTACGGCTAAACCCTTGGACGCCAAAATTGCATCTAAAGAATGGGCCTGAGCCAATGTCCGGGGATAACCATCTAAAATAAAACCTTTTTTTATATCCGGATTACTAAAACGCTCATCAAGCATTTTGGCAACTAAATCATCCGGCACCAGCAATCCTTTTTCCATGATACCTTTGGCCTGCCTGCCTAAATCCGTATCCAGCAAAACATTTTGCCTTAAAATATCCCCGGTTGAAATATGCGGCACTCCTAATTTTTCTGCCAGCCTTTTTGCCTGAGTACCCTTACCTGCCCCCGGAGGGCCTAAAAGCACCAAATACATTATCTTCTTCCTCTAATCTGTCCACTTTTAATAAAACCTTCATAATGGTGTGTCAATAAATGTGATTCCACCTGCTTTAAAGTATCCAGCATCACACCGACTATAATCAAAACACCGGTCCCTCCGAAAAATGAGGCCACCAGATAGGGCACCTTTAACCAAGCCATAATAAAGTCCGGAAAAATAGCAATAATGGCAATAAAACTTGCGCCCGCCAAAGTAATCCTGGTCATTACAAAATCCAGAAATTCCGCCGTGGGTGCCCCGGGCCGAATTCCGGGAATAAAACCCCCGTACTTTTTCATATTCTCGGCTAAATCATTCGGATTAAAAACAATGGCGGTATAAAAATAACAAAAGAAAATTATCAAAAGAGCATAGACTACCGAATAAAGAACCTGTCCCCGGATTAAACTCTGAGCAAAACGCTGAAAACCCGGATTTGGAATAAAAGATGCCAGAGTTGCCGGAAACAAAATAATTGACTGGGCAAAGATAATGGCGATAACTCCGGAAGTATCTACTTTCAGCGGTATATAAGTACTTTGACCGCCATAAATCTTACGCCCCACGATACGCCGGGCATACTGCACCGGTATCTTTCTTAAACCCTGCGTAATCAGAATTACCGAGAAAACTACCGCCACTAATAAAACAGCCATAATTAACAAGGTAACCGGCTGAATCTGCCTGCGGCTGGCGGCAAAAGGTGAAATCAAAACCCAAAGTTGATTGAGCGCTGTGGGAATCCGCGAAATAATACCGGCGGTAATGACCAAAGAAATACCGTTGCCGATACCTCGCTCCTGGATCTGTTCACCCAGCCACATAATAAAGATTGTTCCGGTAGTTAGAGTTAGAACCGTTAAGATCCTAAATCCCCACCCCGGATGCATAACAATCTGCAGTCCTTCAAAACGCGCCGGATTTTCAAGCCATAAAGCGATAAAGTAGGATTGCACCACCGAAAGTAAAACTGTCCCGTAACGCGTAATTTGATTAATCTTCTCATATCCGGATTTACCCTCTTTGGCCATTTTCTCAAAAGCCGGTATAACTGCCGTAAGTAATTGCATGATAATCGAGCTGGAGATGTAAGGCATGATCCCCAGGGCAAAGATAGTTAAGCGTTCCATAGCGCCACCGGAAAACATATTAATTATGCCAAAGAGCGTACCACCTTGGGTTTTAGAAATGCGGTTAAAAAAATCCGCCAGTGCTGCTCCGTCAATGCCGGGGGTAGGAATATAACAACCCACCCGATAAACCGCAATCAGAGCGCCGGTAATAATTAAACGCCTTTTTAAATCCGGAATCTTAAAAGCATTAACCAGCGCGTTAAACATTTATGATTTCTGTTTTACCACCGGCATTGGCAATCTCTACGGATGCACGTTTTGAAAATGCATGTGCCTGAATCGTCACCGCATTCGAAATTGAACCCTTCCCCAATATTTTAATTAAGGCAGACTCATTACGAATTAAACCGTTTGCTTTTAAAAGAAAAGGTGTAATCATAGTTTCTTTAATTGAATTCAAATCGCCAAGATTGACAATCTGATAAACTTTCTTAAAATTACTTACAAATCCGCGCTTGGGCATTCTACGGATCAACGGAGACTGGCCTCCTTCAAAACCTAAATAAAAATGCCGGCCGGCACGAGAAGTCTGCCCCTTACTTCCCCGGGTAGAAGTCTTACCATGCCCGGAGCTGGAACCGCGGCCCAGATATTTTCTCTTTTTATGCGAACCAGGAGGGCTCTTAAGATTAGACAAGGAAACCACGTTGACAGAAGATTCCTCTTTAACCTTTTTAGGCGCTAGGCTCTTGGCAGTTTTCTTGGTTACTGGTTTTTTACTAACCGCTGTCTTTGCTGCAGATTTTTTTTCTTTCATTTTCTTAAGCCTTCAGGTTCATTAAACCTTGCATCGTAGCTTTAATAACATTAATCGGATTATTAGATTTTAAACATTTAGTAAGTATATCCTTAATCCCGGCGGCTTCACAAATTGCGCGCACCGGACCTGCCGCAATAACCCCCGTACCTTCGCTTGCCGGCTTAAGCATTACCGAAGCCGCTCCAAATTTCCCGATTATTTCGTGAGGAATAGTTGAGCCCTCCAAAGGAATCTTAAACAGGCTCTTCTTGGCCTTAGTTAAAGATTTGCGAATCGCTTCGGCAACTTCATTGGCTTTATCCAGGGCAAAACCTACTCTGCCCTTAGTATCACCGACCACCACCAAAGCGCTAAAACGTAATTTCTTTCCGCCCTTGGTTACCTTGGTCACGCGATTTATACTGATAACTTTTTCAATTAAATCTGACTGCTGTCCAATGTTTAATTCACGCATAGTTTAAAACTCCATTCCACCTTTTCTTAATGCCTCGGCAAAAGATTTAACCCTGCCGTGATAAAGATATCCTGCTCGGTCAAAAATTACTTTGCTTACACCTTTTTCCTTGGCTTCTTTAGCAAATAATTCACCAAAGAGTATCGCGGATTTAAGATTCCCCGCGCTGGCAAACCTTTGCTTGATTGCCTTATCTTTAGTAGAAAGAGAAAGTAAAACCTTCCCCACGGTATCATCTAATACCTGCGCCGAAATATTCTTTAACGAGCGGTGCACAACCAAACGCGGTTTCTCTTGAGTGCCCAACATCCGCATTTTGATTCTTTTATGCCTCTTAAGCCTTAACTCTTCTTTTTTTCTCATTTTATTTACCGGTTGCTTGCGCCTTTCCTATCTTCTTCTTCACATGCTCCCCTAAATAACGAATCCCTTTTCCTTTATAAGGTTCCGGAGGATAAAAAGCGCGGATTTCACTTGCCACTTTTCCAATCAGCTCTTTATCAATACCTTTAATCACTACCTGTGTCGGCTTAGGAGTTTCAATTTTAATACCCGCGGGAATTACATAATTTACCGGATGCGAAAAACCTAAGGCCATATTCAATTTATCCCCAGCTACCGCAGCCTTAAAACCTACCCCCTGAATCTCCAATTCCTTAAGATAGCCCTGAGTTACTCCCACAATCATATTTACGATAAGCGCGCGAAATAATCCATGCAAAGATTTATCGATCTTAGTATTCGCGGCCCTTTTTACCAAAAGAGTACCCGCATTAATCTCTACGCTTATCCCGCCGCATAGTTTACGCGCAAGCTTTCCTTTTGGCCCCTCTACGCAAACAGCCCCATCTTTAACTTCAATTTTCACATCTTTAGGTATCGCTACTGATTTATTTCCCAACCTAGACATTTATTTTCCTTTATTCCGTTAAAAATCCCGCGGCGCGAGGCGCCATTTTTAACGGGATTTACCAGATATATCCGATAACTTCTCCACCCACGCCTAACTCCCTGGCTTCCTTATCGGTAATTACGCCCTTAGAAGTAGAAACAATCGCCAGCCCCCTGCCGCGTAAAACTATTGGGACTTTCTTTCCTTTAACATAAACCCTTAAACCGGGCTTGGAAACTCGTTTAATATTACGAATCACAGATTTACCCGCAACATATTTTAAATAAACCCTGACGATTCCCTGCTTTTTATCTTCAATCAGTTTAAAATTATCAATATATTCATTCTTTTTAAGAATAGCCATAATCGATTTTATATTACCGGAGGCCGGAAGATCCACGGTATCCTTCTTAATCCTTATGGCATTACGTATGATCGTAAAAACATCTGCAATTAAATCTGTTCTAGACATTCTACCCCCAAATTGTTATAATCCACTTCCTTAAAAATTTGTCCTGCCTAACGCTTTTTTTCTAATCCGGCAAGTGTCTCTTTACCAGCTAGCTTTCTTAACACCGGGAATCAACCCCTGCCAAACCAACTCCCTGAAACAAATACGACAGAGTTGAAATCTTCTAAGGTACCCACCGCTTCTTCCGCAGATTGAACAACGGTTATATTTACGGGTGGAAAACTTCGCCGGCCTCTTCCATCTTGCGATTTGCGAATTCTTTGCCATTTTTTATTTTTCTTCCTTTTCTTTAAAAGGCATGCCAAAATATTTTAACAAAGCCCTTGCCTGATCAACATTCTTGGCATTTTTAATTACAAAAGTAATATCCATACCCTGAGTACGGGTGATTCTGTCGTATTCAATCTCCGGAAAAATAATTTGCTCGCTTAAACCCAAAGTATAATTGTTGCCTTGGTCAAAAGAATCCCGGGAAACCCCGCGGAAATCACGGATACGGGGTAAGGCAATATTCAATAAGCGATCGATAAACTCATACATCATCGCTCTTCTTAAGGTAACCTTAGCCCCTACCGACTGGCCTTCTCTAACTTTAAAATTAGCAATCGCTTTTTTTGCCCGGCGGATAAGTGGTTTTTGGCCGGTGATATTAGCCAACTCCTCAACCGACTTCTCCAATAACTTAATATCCTGAGTTCCCTCGCCGATACCCATATTCACCACAATCTTGTCGATTACCGGCACGGCCATTTTATTCTTCAGCTTAAAATCTGCCATAAGTTTAGGGGCAATTTCATTACGGTATTTTTCTAACAGTCTAGGTATCATCTTATAGCGCCTCTTTGCAGCTCTTGCAAAATCTGGATTTTGTGCCGTCTTTTAAGATCATCGATCCTACGCGGGAAGGTTTTGAACAATGTTTACAGAAAATCATAAGATTAGAAACACTAAGCGGCATCTCAATTGAAATTATCCCGCCTTTTTGATCCTGGCGGCTCTGACGCTTGTGTTTCTTATATAAATTCAAGCCTTCAACGATGGCCCGCGAACCATCTTCAATGATGCTAATTACTTTGCCTTGTTTACCTTTATCCCTACCTTTAATTATTTGGACGAAATCATTTTTCCTAATTTTTCGCATTAAAGTACCTCAGGTGCTAAAGAAATTATCTTATTAAAATTCTTATCTCTCAACTCGCGGGCAACCGGCCCGAATACGCGCGTACCTCTGGGGTTATCTTTATCGTCAATAATCACGATGGCATTGCGGTCAAAACGCAAGATCGAACCATCCGGCCTTCTGATGTCATGTCTTGTACGCACAACTACTCCCCGGGCCATCTCCCCTTTTTTCACCGTCGCGCCCGGAATAGACTCCTTGATATTCACCCTAACCACATCTCCGATATTGGCATTAAAACTACCCATTTTACCCAATACGCAGATTAACGAAGCCCTGCGCGCTCCGGTATTATCCGCAACATCTAAAATACTACGCAATTGCAGCATTTATACAATCTCCTCAGGTTTTACCAGATGCACATTTTCAGCCTTCTTCAGCACCTGCTTAACCATAAAATGTTTATCTTTGGATAAAGGGCGTGTTTCCACGATGCTTACCGTATCCCCAAGCTTAGCGATACCTTTTTCATCATGCGCCTTAAATTTATTATGAAGCTTAACCGTTTTAGAATATTTAGCATGCCGGGTTAAATGCATGGTTTTTACCACTACGGTTTTCTGCATTTTATCGCTGATCACTACCCCAGTAAATTCTTTTTGCTTACCCATCTTATTTATCTTTCTTTTCGTTTAAGATTGTCCTGATGCGCGCGATATCTCTTTTGACCAGTGCAAACTTATGCGGCTTCTCTACATTGCCTGTATAACGCTGTGTATTTAATTTAGCTAATTCAGCATACAGCCCTTTTTCTTTCTCCAACAACTCTTCTTTAGATAGATTTCTTATCTCTTGCGGCTTCATCCTTCGACACTCCCTGTTAAATCCATTACCTGCTCAGGATGACCCTGAGCGAAGTCGACACTTCGACTCTGCTCAGTGTCGATGGTGAACGAAGTTGAACCATCGAACGGGTCATATTATTTATGCACCCTGGTTACAAATTTAGTACGCAGAGGTATTTTATAGGCAGCCAGGCGAAAACAAGCCTTGGCATATTCCTGAGGAACGCCTCCCAATTCAAAAAGCACACGCCCCCTTTTGATTACGCAAACCCAATGATCCAAGTCCCCCTTACCTTTACCCATACGCACTTCTGCCGGTTTCTTGGTTATCGATTTATCCGGGAAAATTCTGATCCATAATTTTCCACCCTTATGCAGTTGGCGTGCCAAAATAACGCGCACGGCTTCAATCTGCGTATTCTTAATCCATCCGTTCTCCAGGCATTTTAAACCAAATTCTCCAAAAGCAACGCTTGAGCCGCAAGTGGCTATCCCCCGCCTCTGGCCTTTTTGCAATTTTCGATATTTAACCCTCTTGGGCATTAATGCCATTACTTACTCCTTATCTACTACTTAATGTGGCCGAGCAGGCCGAGATGCTTCCCTAGACCCGGATTGCTGCGCGGGCTTGGTCTCTTCCTGAATAAATTGCTTTCCTAAGATATCACCCTTATAAATCCAAACCTTAACTCCGATCAAACCATAGGTAGTCAGGGCTTCGGCAAAACCATAATCAATATCTGCACGTAAGGTTTGTAAAGGAACCTTACCCATTTTATAAGTTTCCTTGCGCCCCATTTCCGCGCCATTAAGACGGCCGGAACAACTCACCCGGATACCTTTTACCCCGGATTGCATGGATTGTTCCATCGCCCTTTTTACGGCCCGGCGAAAAGCAATTCTCTTTTCCTGCTGTAAGGCAATGTTCTCAGCAACCAACTGCGCATCCCAGGTAGGATTATTTATCTCCTGAATATCAATAGAAAGCTCATTCTTCACTAAACCATTTAAGTCTGAACGCAACCGCTCAATATCTGAACCATGCCGTCCGATAATGATTCCCGGACGCGCCGAAAATATACGAATCTTAATTCTTTCCGCTAATCTCTCAATAACGATTTTAGAAATCGCGGCTTGCTTAAATTTGCTCTTAATAAATTTCCTAATCTTATAATCCTGCTGGATAAACAGAGGAAAATCTTTAGGCTTAGCAAACCACCGCGAATGCCACTGTCTAATAAAACCAATCCTTAATAATAAAGGGCTTACCTTATGACCCATAAATTAATCTCCCGTTTTTAAATCCAACTCTATTTTAATATGTACGGTGCGCTTGACTATTGACGCAGCCCTTCCAAAAGCCGCGGCCTTAAACCTTTTCCACATCGGCCCGGGGTTACAAAGAGCCTTGGAAACATACAATTTATCCGCCGCAAAACCCTTGACCTTAGCATTAGCAATTGCGGATTTTAATATTTTTATCAAATATTCTTTCGGCCTTTTATTCAAATGCAGTAAAATACTCTGCGCTACGAGAGCATCCTTACCGCGAATAAGATCTAATACTAAACGTACCTTACTCGGTGAAATCCTTAAAAATTTTCCTTGGGCACTGGCAATCATTTTATGTTTTCTCCAACCCCTTCTTCGCCTTGATACCGCCATGCTTCCTAAAAATCCTGGAAGGAGCAAACTCTCCTAATTTATGCCCCACCATATTCTCGGTAACAAAAACCGGGATGTGTTTTTTGCCGTCATGCACCGCGAAAGTTAAACCCACAAAATCCGGAATAATCGTTGAACGCCGGCTCCAGGTTTTAATTGCCTGGCGTAACCCGGCCTTAGTTTGTTTTTGAATCTTCTTTAATAAACTTTCCTCTACGTATGGGCCTTTTTTCAGTGAGCGTGGCATAATTATGGCTTCCTTCTTTTAACAATAAACTTATTGGAGTACTTTTTACGATTCCTCGTGCGATATCCTTTAGTAGGTTTTCCCCAAGGAGTAACCGGATGCGGATTACCCTGGCCGCTCTTACCTTCACCACCACCGTGCGGGTGATCAAAAGGATTCATCGCTGCGCCGCGAACGGAAGGCTTAATCCCCAACCAACGGCTTTTTCCGGCTTTACCTAAAATAATCGCATCATGATCAACATTACCGATCTGGCCAATAGTGGCATGACAATCTAAACTTACTAATCTTATCTCACCGGAAGGTAACCGGACATGTGCCAGATCCCCCTCTTTAGCCATAATCTGAGCGCTCGTCCCTGCGCCGCGCACGATCTGTCCACCTTTACCCCTGGATATTTCAATATTGTGAATAAGCGTTCCGGAAGGAATATTACGTATCAAGAGGCAGTTGCCTTGCTTAATTTCAATTTCTTTTTGATTACTGGCAATAATCGTATCTCCGACGTTAAGGCCTAAGGGAGCAATAATATAGCGCTTTTCTTTGTCCGGATATTCCACCAAAGCAATCCTGGAGGAACGGTTAGGATCATATTCAATGGCCAGAACCTTTGCCGGTTGATCAAGCAGATCGCGTTTAAAATCAATTATACGCAACATCCGCTTATGCCCGCCGCCGATATGCCTGGTCGTAATCCGGCCATAGGCATTTCTTCCACCGGTTTTTTTAAGCGGTAGCAGCAATGAGCGCTCAGGCTTATGCTTGGTAATCTCTTTAAAATCCGGTCCGCTCATATGCCTGCGGCTGGGTGTTGTCGGTTTAAATTTGATAATACCCATCTTAAACTACCTCTATTTTTTGGCCAGCGGCTAATGTCACTACGGCTTTTTTAGTATCCACCGTACGGCCCAATTGATGCCTTACTCTCTTTAACTTCCCCCTGGAGATAAAAGTATTCACATTCTTTACCTTTACTTTATACGCCTGTTCCACCGCCCGCTTAATCTGAATTTTGTTGGCAGCATTATTTACCAGAAAAAGATATTTACCATCGGGTAAATAAGTGCTGGATTTTTCCGTAGTTAATAGGGCTTTGATAATCAACGCGATCTGGCTCATGCCTTTAACCTCTCCGTAAGCACGGCCAAACCGGCTTTAGTAATCAGCAATTTTTTATTATTCATTACCTCGTAAGCGTGGCAATCAGAAGCCAGGTCTACAGTTAAGAAACTTATATTTTTTAAGGTTCTTTTTAATTGCGCGTCTAATTTATGCGTCAGAAATAAAACTTTATTTGATTTTTTATCTTTTGGCGAAAACAATTTCAGGTTAGAAAATACCCCCACTGCTTGTTTGGTCTTAGGCTCCTGGACTTTAAATTCATCTAAAATCATAAAATTATTTTCATTTAATTTAACATTTAAACTTGTTTTTAAAGCCTGCGCCTTGATCTTTTGGGGAATCTCATAAGAAAAATCACGCGGGTGTGGCCCAAAAACTACTCCCCCGTGCCTCCAAAGAGGAGAACGGGTTGAACCTACGCGCGCACGGCCTGTTCCCTTTTGTTTCCAGGGCTTCTTGCCGCCTCCGGAAACCTCACCCCGCGTCTTAGTCGAGGCTAATCCTTTTCTCTGATTAGCCTGAAACCCTAAAATTGCCTGGTGAAGACACTCAAGATTTTGACTACCGTCATACACCTGGGCATTGAGTTTTATCGTATCGACTTCTTTGCCTTCGCTATTATAAACAGGTAAAGTAAACATATTATTTCTTAACCGCTGCTTTCTTAGGCCTCTTCTTGATGGCTTTAGTGATGACTAAATATCCGTTCTTATGCCCGGGAACCCCTCCTTCAACCAACAGCAGGTTATTGGCTAAATCTATCCTAATAATTTTTAAATTTTGCACAGTTGCTTTTTTTGCGCCCATATGCCCTGGCATATGATGCCCTCTAAAAACTCTTCCGGGAGTAGTGCTGGAACCAATAGAACCGACCCTGCGATGCGAAGTTGAACCATGCGTCCGGGGGCCGCCCTTCCAATGCCAGCGCTTCATACCGCCGGCAAAACCCTTACCGATAGAAATTCCGCTTACATCTACAAAATCGCCTTCAGCAAAAAGGTCAACTTTAAGCTCATCCCCAACTTTATATTCAACGCCAACCTCTTTGGAAAGATCTTTAATTACCCTGCGGGGAGTAATATTTAATTTTTTATAAAGCCCCAACTGCGCTTTCTTTAAACTTTTTTCTTTGACGGCATCAAATCCCAGCTGAACATTTTTATCCATGACCATTAGAACCGGACAGGGCCCGGCTTCAATTGCGGTAACGCCAATCTGGCTATTATCTGCCGCAAAAACCTGAGTCATCCCAATTTTTTTCCCAATCAATCCAATCATTTAATTTATCCGTTTTAACACATTCAACTACGCTCAGTGTCAACCCTGAGCAAGCCCGGGTTTACTGTGGGGTGCGTCGAATAGGTTGATTTGCTACTTGATCTCTACGTCCACTCCTGCAGGCAGGTTTAATTTCCTTAATGAATCGATGGTCTTGGCTGTGGGTTCAAAGATGTCAATAAGGCGCTTATGGGTAGATAAATCAAACTGTTCCCGCGATTTTTTATCAACATGCGGAGAACGTAATACCGTATAAATTTCCCTTTTTGTGGGAAGCGGTACGGGGCCGGAAATCTTGGCCCCGGTACGCTTAACGGTATCCACAATTTCAATTACTGCCTGATCGAGTAACCGATGATCATAGGCTTTTAATTTAATCCGAATCTTTTGCGTATTCATCTGTTAGGCAATTACCTCAGTAACTACTCCCGCGCCCACGGTATGGCCGCCTTCACGAATAGCAAAACGGGATTCTTTCTCGATAGCAATGGGAGTAATCAACTCCACGTCCAAAGACACATTATCACCAGGCATAACCATTTCTACTCCCGTTGGAAGCGTAGCTGCGCCGGTAACGTCAGTGGTCCGAAAATAGAACTGCGGCCGATAACCTTTAAAAAACGGGGTGTGCCGCCCGCCTTCTTCTTTAGTCAAAATATACACTTGAGCTTTAAATTTCGTATGCGGTAGAATGGATTTAGGCGCAGCAATAACCATTCCGCGCTCAATATCATTCTTTTCCACGCCTCTTAACAGCAGTCCGACATTATCGCCGGCCTGGCCTTCTTCCAGCAACTTACGGAACATTTCAATTCCGGTAACTACGGATTTCTTAGCTTCCGGCCTTAAACCGATAATTTCAACTTCTTCTCCAACTTTTACCTTACCCCGTTCAATTCTTCCGGTAGCCACGGTACCTCTGCCTTCAATACTAAAAACATCTTCGACCGCCATCAATAAAGGCTTATCCAGCTCTCTAGGAGGAATGGGAATAAACTCATCAACGGCTTTCATTAAATCCATAATGCATTTAGCGTCTGCGCCGGTAGCATCAGTCGCCTTATAAGCCTTATTGGCACTACCACGAATAATCGGCGTTTTGTCTCCCGGGTATCCATATTTAGTTAAAAGATCCCTAATTTCCATTTCCACTAAATCCAGAAGCTCTTTATCGTCTACTAAATCCACCTTATTCATAAATACAACCATACTGGGCACATTTACCTGACGCGCCAGAAGTATATGCTCTCTGGTTTGAGGCATCGGGCCGTCAGCGGCAGAAACTACCAAAATTGCTCCGTCCATCTGGGCAGCACCAGTGATCATATTTTTAATGTAATCGGCATGGCCCGGGCAATCTATATGTGCATAGTGGCGCGCGACTGTTTCATATTCCACGTGAGCAACTGAGATAGTAACAACTTTTGTCTCGTCTCTGACCGTACCACCTTTAGCAATATCCGCGTAATCTCTAGCTGTAGCTTGTCCGAGTTTTGATAAAACATTACAAATGGCGGCAGTAAGCGTGGTTTTACCATGATCGATATGTCCGATGGTTCCAATATTTACATGCGGTTTACTTCTTACAAATTTTTCTTTAGCCATTTCTTTTATCCTCCTATTTTTTAAAAAGTTTTTCTTGCGTTTGCGTTTACTGATCCTGAAACCACTTTTTCCGCTACATGCGCGGGAACTTCGCTGTAGAAGGAAGGTTCCATTGTATATGATGCGCGGCCTTGTGTCAAGGATCTTGTTATAGTTGCATAATTAAAAACTTCCGACAGCGGAACATTGGCCCGGATCGTACGTAAATTTAATCTCTGTCCAAGAGCAATTATTTTCGCGCGCCGGCTGCTTAAATCACCGATAATCTGCCCCATAAACTCTTCGGGCACAATTACCTCGATATCCATAATCGGTTCTAATAAAACCGCATGCGCTTTTTTCATCCCGTCTTGAAAAGCAATAGAACCTGCCATTTTAAAAGCCAGCTCCGAAGAATCGACTTCATGAAATGACCCGTCAACCAAGACCACTTTCACGTCGGTAACCGGATAACCGGCTAAGACTCCATTCTTGGCTGCCCCCATAACACCCTGTTTTACCGCGGGGATAAATTCACGCGGAATGGAACCGCTTTTAATTTTATCTTCAAAAGTAATACCGGTACCGGGAACTTCCTGCGGGCTCATTTCAATAACGCAGTGGCCATATTGCCCGCGTCCGCCGGACTGCGAAATAAATTTTCCCACGCTAGAAACACTTTTTCTAATTGTTTCACGGTAAGCAACCTGGGGAGCGCCCACAGTAGCCTCGACATTAAATTCACGCAAAATTCTGTCTACAATAATTTCCAAATGCAGCTGACCCATTCCGGCAATCAAAGTCTGCCCGGTTTCCTGATTATAAGTAACCCTAAATGAGGGATCCTCATCTTCCAATTTATGCATCGCCATACCCAATTTTTCCTGGGCATCCTTACTCTTAGGCTCAATCGCCTGCTGAATAACCGGCTCCGGAAAACGCATCGCTTCAATAAGAATAGGATTCTTTTCCATGCAGAGAGTATCGCCAGTCTTGGTATCTTTTAGGCCTACCAGCGCGGCAATATCACCCGTAGCAATACTCTCGGTTACCTCCTGGTGGTTAGCATGCATTTTAACAATCTTAGTTACCCGTTCTCTTTCTCGTTTAGAAGCATTATAAATATAGGTTCCCGAAGTGAGCGTCCCGGAATACATCCTGGTAAAATAAATTTTCCCCACAAAAGGATCCGTAGCTACCTTAAAACACAAAGCAGTAAAAGGCGCTGAATCATCCGCAATAACTTCCTCAAATTCACCCGTATCCGGATTAGTACCTTTTACCGGAGGCACATCCAGCGGAGAAGGAAGATAATCTATTACCGCGTCTAAAACCATTTGCACGCCTTTATTCTTGAGTGATGAACCGCAGAGCACCGGAATAAATTTATTAGCAATACACCCCCGGCGAATTCCTGCTTTCAATTTCTCATTAGTAACTATTTTACCAGCCAGATAATCTTCCATAATCGCATCGTCGGCTTCAGCAGCCTTCTCCACCAAAATCAAGCGATATTTTTCAAATTCTGCCGCCATATCTGCCGGAATTTCCTTCACATCAAAATCTTTCCCCAGGTCATCATTATAATGAATCAATTTTTTATCCACCAGATCCAAAACCCCGCTAAAATCACTTTCCACGCCTACCGGAAGCTGGATGGCGGCAACATTCGCGCCTAGTCTTTCGTGCATCTGAGCAACGACCCCAAAAAAATCCGCACCGGTACGATCCATCTTATTTACAAATGCCAAACGCGGCACGCTATATCGATCTGCCTGACGCCAAACGGTTTCTGATTGCGGTTCAACTCCGCCTACCGCGCAAAAAACAACCACCGCTCCGTCCAATACTTTTAAAGATCTTTCTACTTCAATCGTAAAGTCCACATGGCCCGGAGTATCAATTAAATTAATCGTGATCTCCTTCCATTTACAAGTGGTAGCAGCAGCGGTAATGGTGATCCCTCTTTCCTGCTCCTGAACCATCCAATCCATGGTCGCCGCGCCGTCATGCACCTCACCGATTTTATAATTTTTACCCGTGTAAAACAAAACGCGTTCGCTGGTCGTAGTTTTCCCGGCGTCGATGTGGGCAATTATCCCGATATTCCTGATTTTATCTAAAGGTATCTTTCTCATTAAATGAACGCTTAACTTACGAACACGGTAGTGTGAGTAAGTTAATGCGTGAATTTATCCCGCCGAATAATTTGAGGCGGGAACTATTTACCATCTAAAATGCGCGTAGGCCTTATTAGATTCAGCCATCTTATGCGTATCATCCCTCTTCTTAATTGCCGAACCTTCCCCTTTGTAGGCGGCAATGATTTCATCGGCTAACTTTTCCTGCATGGGTTTACCTTTTCTATTCTGGGCAAAATCCCTGATCCAGCGTAAAGCAATAGAAGTACCGCGTTCCTGCCTAACCTCTATCGGCACCTGATAAGTAGCTCCGCCAACTCTGCGCGGTTTTACTTCCAGGCGCGGCCGGGCATTATCCAATGCCTTATAAAATACTTTTAAAATATCCTGTTCATTTAAATTCTTCAGCACAATATCAAAAGCGCTATAAACCAATTTTTCCGCAATTGATTTTTTGCCATCAAGCATAACCATATTCATAAACTTGGCTATTATTTTACTGTTATATTTGGGATCTGCTAAAATAACTTTTTCCTGCGCTTTTCTTCTTCTCATCCTTCGACACTCCTTGTGTATAGACACAACACCGGCGCAATTCTGCTTAGCGCCGGGTGCCTTTATTTAATTCGTCGCTTGCTCAGGATGACCCTGAGCGAAGTCGACACTTCGACCCTGCTCAGTGTCGATGGTGAACGAAGTTGAACCATCGAACGGGTCATCTTTACTATTTCCCTTCCTTTGGCCTCTTGGCTCCATATTTAGAACGGCTCCTTCTACGCGCATTAACCCCGGAAGCATCCAATGTCCCTCGGACAATATGGTAGCGCACGCCCGGTAAATCCTTAACCCTGCCGCCTCTAACCAAAACTATAGAGTGCTCCTGAAGGTTGTGCCCCTCTCCCGGAATATAAGCCGTAACTTCTAAGCCCGTAGTCAGCCTGACCCTGGCAATTTTTCTCAAAGCCGAGTTTGGTTTTTTAGGTGTCATCGTCCGCACCTGAAGACACACTCCTCTTCTCTGAGGACAAGCCTTTAAAGCCGGAGACTTACTTTTCTTTTTCTTGGAAATTCTACCAAATCTGATTAACTGGGAAATTGTAGGCATAGGTTATTCCTTTTCTTCTTTCTTTTCAACGCTGTCTTGGGCGGCAATCTTTACTACTTCAATATCGCGATGCGCCCTGAATCCGGTACCCGCCGGAATCAAGTGCCCCACGATAACATTTTCTTTTAAGCCGAATAATTCATCCCGCTTGCCGCTGGTTGCGGCTTCCGTTAAAACGCGGGTAGTCTCCTGAAAACTGGCGGCGGAAATAAAACTCTCCGTAGTAAGTGAAGCCTTGGTTATCCCCAAAAGTAAGGGTGTAGCCTGAGCCGGCTTGCCGCCTTTTTTAATCACCCGGGTATTTTCTTTCTGAAACACCCATTTATCCACCTGTTGCGTAGCCAAAAATTCCGTATCACCCGGATCTTCGACCCTTACTTTTTTAAGCATCTGGCGGATAATTACCTCAATATGTTTATCATTAATCCGCACCCCCTGCAGACGGTAAACCTCCTGCACCTCATTCACCAGGTACTCCTGCAAGACCTTATCACCGCAAACACTTAAAATATCCTGCAAGACGACCGGCCCATCAGTAAGCTGCTGACCGGCAACAACCTTATCTCCTTTATAAACATTCGGATGTTTACCATGCGGAATAATATATTCTCTAGCCATACCGGTTGCAGATTTAACAATAATCACCCTCTGATTTTTCTTGGTTTCGCCAAACTCCACAAATCCATCTATTTCACTAATCAGCGCCGGATCCTTCGGACGCCTGGCTTCAAAAAGCTCAGCCACGCGCGGTAAACCACCGGTAATATCACGCGTCTTAACCACGGTACGCGGAATTTTCGCCAGGAGATCTCCTCCTCCTACTTGCTCGCCGTCTCGCACCATAATGTGCGCGCCAATAGGAATAGGATAAATACCTAAAACTTCTTTTTTCTGATCCAGGATAACTACCTGCGGATGATATTCCGGCTTATGTTCAACGACTACACGCTCCGTTAATTTGGTAACCGGATTAACCTCCTCACGCATAGTGATATTTTCCCGTAAATCTTCAAAGCGTATTAACCCGGCAACTTCGGTAAGCACAGGCAAGGTATACGGATCCCAATGCACTAAAGACACTCCCTTTTTAACTTCCTGCCCGTCAACAAAAGTAATAAAAGCGCCCTGGGGAAGCGAATAACGCTCAAACTCCCGCCCTTGAGCATCATTAACGCTAATCGCTCCGTTTCTATTTAAAACTACGTTTTCCTTATTTTTCAGCGTAACCCTTAAGTTATGGTACTTAATAAAACCTTCATTTTTAGCCTTAATAAATGACTGCTCAATGGTCCTGGAAGCTGTACCTCCAATATGAAAAGTCCTCATGGTCAACTGGGTACCGGGCTCTCCGATACTCTGAGCAGCCACTACCCCTACTGCTTCCCCTAACTCAATTAACCTGCCGGTAGAAAGATTACGGCCATAACATTTAGCACAAACTCCTCTTCCGCTCTCACAGGTCAAAACACTGCGAATACGAATTTTCTCAATTCCCAGTTTTTCAATCTGGTCAGTTTTCTCCTCAGTTATTTCACAACCCTGTTCAATAATAACTTCATCCGTAATAATATCTACAACATTATCTAAAGCCACTCTTCCGATAATCCGGTCATTTAAACCTACTACTTCCTCATCACCCTCAATAATCGCCGAAACAGTAATACCATTAAGCGTGCCGCAGTCTTCTTCGCAAATAATTACCTCTTGGGCAACATCCACCAGCCTGCGGGTCAGGTAACCTGCATCTGCGGTCTTCAGCGCGGTATCGGCCAAACCTTTACGCGCGCCGTGAGTAGAAATAAAATACTCTAAAACATTTAACCCTTCACGGAAATTAGCGGTAATCGGGTTTTCAATGATTTCGCCGCTGGGTTTAGCCATCAGGCCGCGCATACCGGCAAGCTGCCTAACCTGCAAACGTGAACCACGCGCCCCACTGTCGGCCATCATAAAAATAGGATTAAATGAATCCATCCCTTTAAATAACAGGTCCGAAATTTTATCCGTGGCATGCGTCCAAATATCAATTACCTTGGATTTACGTTCACTATCCGTAATAATACCCTTACGGTATTGATCTTCAACGCGAGCGACCTCTTCTTTAGATTCTTTCAAAACTTGCGGCTTAGCCACCGGCACGGTCATGTCATCGATGCCGATAGAAATACCGCCTAAAGTCGCCATCTCAAAACCTAATCTCTTAATATCATCAAGCAGTTTAATGGTCGTCGTATGGCCGAATCTTTTATAACAACTCACCACAATATCGCTCACGTTGCTTTTCTTTAAATCACAATTAACAAATCCAAACTCCGCGGGCAGAACCTGATTAAAGATTACCCGGCCGACAGTAGTGGTAATCATCTGATTCCCAGCGATTACTTTTTTCTGGTCGAAATCATACAAGCCGCTGAAACGAATTTTAATTTTCGCGTGTAATTCTACCGCTTTATCATCATAAGCAATCAGGAGTTCATCGGCACTAGAAAAAATCATGCCTTCTCCTTTAGCCCCTGCCTTTTCCCGGCTTAAATAGGACACACCCAGAATTATATCCTGAGTAGGAGAAATTACCGGACGGCCGTCAGCGGGAGAAAAGATATTATTAATGGCCATAATCAACACTTTAGTCTCTAGCTGCGATTCCAGGGATAACGGCACATGCACCGCCATCTGGTCACCGTCAAAATCGGCGTTAAAAGCGGTACAAACCAACGGATGTATCTTTATGGATTTTCCTTCAATTAATAACGGCTGAAATGCCTGAATACCCAAACGGTGCAGGGTTGGCGCACGGTTAAGCATAATCGGATGGTCTTTAATCACTTCATCCAGGATATCCCAAACCTCAATCTTACCGCGCTCAACCATGCGGCGAGCGCCTTTAATGGTATGCACAAAACCTTTTTCTCTTAATTTCTTAATAATAAACGGCTCAAATAATTCCAGGGCCATTTGCTTAGGCAGGCCGCATTCATGCAATTTAAGTTCCGGGCCCACCACAATCACTGAACGGCCGGAATAATCGACACGCTTACCCAGAAGATTCTGACGGAAACGGCCTTGCTTACCCTTAAGCATATCGGAAAGAGATTTTAACGGGCGATTATTGGCGCCATTTACCGGCTTGCCATGACGGCCATTATCCAGGAGCGCATCCACTGCCTCCTGAAGCATGCGTTTCTCATTACGGATAATAATCTCAGGAGCGCTTAGCTCCATCAACTTCTTCAGGCGGTTGTTACGATTAATTACCCGGCGGTACAAATCATTAAGGTCACTGGTAGCAAACCTTCCACCCTCTAGCGGAACTAAGGGGCGTAAATCCGGAGGAATTACCGGCAAAATTTCTAAGATCATCCATTCCGGCTTATTCCCGCTCTTCTTAAAATCCTCAACGATCTTTAAATTCTTAATTGCCTTACGATTATTTAAAGCATCTTTGGATTTTTCCAAATCTTTCCTGAATTTACGGCAAACCACATCCAGATCTAATTCTTTTAATAGTTCGCTGATTGCCTCCGCCCCGATCTTAGCCTTGAAATTTGTTCCATATTTGCTTAAAGCCTCCTGATACTGTTCATCAGTAAGCAGCTCTTTTTTCTTTAACGGCGTAGTCCCGGGATCAACAATCACATACTCCTCGTAATAGATAATCCTCTCTAAGTCTCTTAAGCCAATATCTAAAAGCGCGCTCATACGTGAGGGCACGGCCTTAAAGAACCAGATATGCGTAACCGGTGTAGCTAAATCAATATGCCCCATGCGCTCACGCCTTACGCTTGAGCGGTCAACGGTAACTCCGCAACGGTCACAGGTAATACCTTTAAATTTTATTCCTTTATATTTACCGCAGTTACACTCCCAATCACGCACCGGCCCGAATATTTTTTCACAAAACAAACCATCTTTTTCCGGCTTAAGTGTACGGTAATTAATGGTTTCGGCTTTTTTGACATCACCCTTAGACCAGGATTTAATTACCTGCGGGCTGGCAATCTTAATTGAAATACTATCAAACGATACGATCTCTTCCATTATTTAACCTTTTCTGTCCTGATATCAAGGCATAGGCCTTGTAACTCTTTGATTAAAACATTAAATGACTCCGGAGTTCCATGGGTTAAGCGCTGCTCACCCTTAACAATCGCTTCATAAATACGCGTTCTGCCGCTGACATCATCACTCTTCACCGTAAGCATTTCCTGTAAAGTAAAAGCCGCCCCATATGCCTCCAACGCCCAGACTTCCATTTCACCTAATCTCTGGCCGCCAAATTGCGCTTTACCGCCTAACGGCTGTTGCGTAACCAGGGAATAAGGCCCGATAGAACGGGCATGAATCTTCTCATCAACTAAATGGATGAGTTTTAAAATATACATATACCCTACGGTTACTCTCTGATCAAAAGGCTCACCGCTGTAACCATCATAAAGGGTAATCTTACCGTCTTCCGGCAAACCTGCTTTCTTAAGTAACTCCTTAATTTCAGCTTCTTTAGCCCCATCAAACACCGGACAGCTGACATGCATATCTAAAGCTTTGGCTGCCCAACCCAAATGGCATTCCAAAATCTGGCCGACATTCATACGCGAAGGCACACCTAACGGGTTTAAAACTACATCTACCGGCGTGCCATCCGGCATATAGGGCATATTTTCTTCAGGAATAATCCTGGCAACCACGCCTTTATTACCATGGCGGCCGGCAAGCTTATCACCTTCAGAAAGCTTACGTTTGGTAGCCACATAAACCACAACTCTCTTTAAGATGCCCGTAGGTAACTCATCACCGCGGCGCACCTTCTCGATCTCCTGCTCCTCTTCAGCCAACAGTTCCTGCATCTGCTCATCAAAAGAAGCCGCTAAGATCTTTGCCTCTTCATTTTCACTAAAATCAAACTTCTCAACTTTTTTCTTGTCACACCCTAACATCTGGGATAAACGTAAAGTTTTCTCCGTTTGTAAAAACTCGATCTCTTGTTTGTAATAAGCTTTTAATTCCCGGATTTTGGCTAACTCTTTAGTTTTTTCTTCTTTGGTCTTCCGGCCACGGTCCTTGCGCTGAAAAACATGCACATCAATGACTACCCCCTCAACCCCCGGAGGAACAATCAAAGAAGTATCGCGCACATCCCCGGCTTTCTCTCCGAATATCGCCCTTAATAATCGTTCTTCGGGGCTAGGTTCAGAATCCGTCTTGGGCGTAATTTTACCGACGAGAATATCTCCGGCGGCAACCTCCGCGCCCACGCGAATAATCCCTTCCTCATCCAGGTTACTTAAAGCCTCCTCGCTGACATTGGGAATATCACGGGTAATCTCTTCATTTCCCAATCTGGTTTCGGCAGCTTCAATATCAAATTCCTCGATATGAATAGAAGTGAAAGCATCGATCTTAATCAATCTTTCGCTAATCAAAATAGCATCTTCGAAATTATAACCTCTCCAGGGCATCAAAGCCACCAGCACATTCTTGCCTAAAGCCAATTCACCTTCTTTAGTCGCAATGCCATCAGCAATCGGCTGATTAACTTCCACCGTATCGCCTAATTTTACTAACGGCCTTTGATTTATGGAAGTATCGGCATTGGTGCGTAAAAATTTCTTTAAGTGATAAATTTTCTTACCGATAGTAATTGCCGCGGCATCCACACTCGTTACTTTTCCGCCGGCTTCCGCCATAACCACTGTTCCGGAATCTTGCGCTACTTTGCCTTCCATATCCGTACCGACCAAAGGAGCTTCAGTAATCATTAAAGGAACAGCCTGTCTCTGCATGTTTGAGCCCATCAAGGCGCGATTGGCATCATCATGCTCTAAGAAAGGAATCAATGAGGCGGCAACGGAAACCAGCTGCTTCGCGGAAACATCCATATACTGCACATCTTTAGCCGGTACCTTGGGAAAATCATCTTTATAACGGCAGGTAACAAATTTATCCACAAAACAGCCCTCGCTGTCCAGCGGAACATCAGCCTGAGCGATATATTTATCTTCCTCGATATCAGCAGTTAAATATTCAAACTTTTTAGTCACTCGTCCGTCTTCTACTTTACGATAAGGAGTCTCAATCAACCCTAAAGCGTTAATACGCGCAAAACAACTTAAAGAAGCAATCAAGCCGATATTCGGCCCTTCAGGTGTCTCGATAGGACAGACTCTTCCATAATGCGAAGGATGGATATCCCTGACTTCAAACCCCGCTCTTTCGCGCGAGAGCCCTCCCGGGCCCAAAGCACTCAAACGGCGTTTATGCGTCATTTCCGCCAAAGGATTAATCTGATCCATAAACTGGGATAACTGGCTGCGCCCGAAGAAATCGCGGATCTGGTTACTCAGGAGTTTGGAATTAATCAAATAATGCACATTTAAATTATCAAACTCACCGAGAATACTTAATCTTTCTTTAATTGAACGTTCAACCCGGGAAAGGCCGATGCGCACTTGATTTTGCACTAATTCCCCGACACTTTTTACGCGGCGATTTCCTAAATGGTCAATGTCATCAATTTTACCTGTGCCGGCATTTAACTTAATCAAGTACTCAATTACTTTAATTACGGTATCCGAATCCAATATCCTCTTCTCTAAAGATACATCCATGCCTAATTTACGATTTAAAATAAAACGTCCCGCGCGTTCTAAATCATAACGGGCGGGATCAAAAAATAATCTATAAAACAAGCCTTCGGCTGCCTCTTTAGTTACCGGCTCAGTGGGGCGCATTTTGCGGTAAAAATCAAGATAAGCTTCCTCTTTATTTTTAGTATAATCTTTCTTTAAGGTGTTGATTATTTCAGGATGCTCTTTACCAAAAGCAGCAAATATCTGGCTGTCTTCGGAAAAACCCAGGATCCTTAAAATCTGGGTTGCGGGAAAATTTCTGCGCCGATCCACATAAGCGGTAACTGTTTCCGTGAGGTCATACTTAAATTCCAACCAGGCACCCCGGTAAGGAATAACCCGGCCATAAAATATTTTCTTTCCGGTGGGATGCAGCTCTTCTTCAAAAGATACTCCCGGAGAACGCTGCAGCTGGCTAACCACTACCCGCTCATCACCGTTAACAATAAACGTTCCGGTTTCAGTCATTAAAGGAATTTCGCCAAAATAAGCATCCTGCTCTTTTGTTTCATGAGGAGTAGTTAAGCGAAATTTTACTTTTAATGGAGCAGCGTAAGTTAATGAACGATTCTTGGATTCACCCATGGTATATTTGGGCTTACCTAAAGAATAGCTAATGAACTCCAGCTTTACAGAACGGTCAGAATTTTCTATCGGAAAGATTTCATCAAAAACTTCCTGTAACCCTTGGTTCTTCTTTTCTCCTACGGGTACATCCATCTGCAGAAATTCACGATAAGTATCCAACTGAACATCTAAAAGGTCGGGCAGCTCATAAACTTCTTTGATCTTGGCAAAATTCTTTCGTTTTATCATATCCTTGATGGCTAAACTAAAGCCTTTTATTTAATTAAAATTGCTTAAACTTATTTCAATTCTACGGTTGCGCCCGCTGCTTCTAATTTCTTTTTTATTTCCGCAGCTTCGTCTTTACTTACGCCTTCTTTAATCGCTTTAGGAGCAGCATCCACTAAATCTTTGGCTTCTTTCAAACCTAAATTAGTAATTGTACGCACTTCTTTAATCACCGCGATTTTATTTGCGCCGCAACTAACCAACATTACCGTAAAGGCGCTTTTCTCTTCAACCGCGGCAGGCGCAGCAGCACCACCGGCAGCACCAGGAGCAGCCATCATCGGCATATTCGCACTAACCCCAAACTTCTCTTCCAAAGCTTTAACTAGATCGGCGAGTTCCATCACGCTCATCGTCTCGATAGATTTAATTAAATCTTCCAATTTTTCAGTTGCCATTTCTTCCTCCTCATTTTTCCCCAGCCTCCGGCGCCAGGGGAAAAATGACCCCGAGCCCCTGCGAGGGGGAGCGATTACAACACCGGCGCAATTCCAATTAGCACCGGGTGTCTTTATTAGTTAACTGACTTTTTCTGCTTGATTTGATCTAAACAATACACGAACTTTTTCAAAGATTGATTCAAAACAAAAACTAACTTTAAAATCGGAGCATTTAATACCACCACCAGCTTGCCCCTCAGCGCATCCTTAGAAGGCAATTTGCTCATCAATTCAATATCTTTTAAAGTTAATAGTTTATCCTGTAATAATCCACCCTCTAATATCAGTTTTTCATGTTCTTTACGGAAAGCGCATAATATCCTGGAGATATCCACCGGTTCATCCTTAAAAAAGATCATCCCGCAAGGCGACTGGATAGACGGAATTAAGTTCTCCAGGCCCAACTCCTTCATTGCCCTTCGGGCAATGCTATTTTTAACTACAAAAAGATCAGCGTCAGAGCCTTTGAGCGTCTTTCTTAAAGCGCTCATATCGGGGCTGGATACTCCGGAGTATTTTACGATAATTAAGCCTAAAGATGCTTTAAAGCTGTCCTTGATACGGCTCTCTGAGGTTTCCTTAACTAATTGACCGATTTTTTTCATTTTAGCAAATAATCTTTAATCCCGGGTTCATGGAAGCGGCTATACTTAAACTTTTCACAAATTTACCTTTTACCGATGCCGGCCTGGACTCATTGACCGCTTCAATAACTTTAGAGGCATTATCATTTATCTGATCCTCAGCAAATGAAATTTTGCCCACAGATAAATGCATCCCTCCCTGCTTATCCACGCGAAATTCAACCTTCCCTTTTCTTACGTCTTCGATAGCTTTGGAAATATCATTAGTCACGGTACCGGTCTTAGGGCTAGGCATTAAACCGCGCGGCCCTAACACTTTGCCTAATTTACTTAAGTCTTTCATCATTTCGGGGGTAGCGATAGCACAATCAAAATCAAGAAATCCGGCGGCAACCTTATCCATTAACTCCTGAGCCCCCACATAATCCGCCTTGGCTTCTCTTGCCTGGCGTTCATGTTCCCCTTTACAAAATACTGCTACCCGCACTTTTTTCCCTGTTCCATGGGGAAGCACAACTGTACCCCGGACCATCTGATCGCTTTTTTTAGTATCCACGCTCAAATTAAAATGCAAATCAACTGAACCGTCAAATTTCGGCTTAGGCAGCTTTTTCAATATCGCTACTGCTTCTTTCAATTGATAGAACTTATCCGGCCCAACCTGCTTAGCGGATTCTTTATATCTCTTGCTTTGCGTTTTCATATTTTATCCTTCAATGGCAATACCCATACTGCGGGCAGTGCCGGCAATAGTCTTGATTGCCTGCTGTATATTATTAGTATTTAAATCCGGCAGCTTAAGTTTGGCAATCTCCTCAACCTGCTTTTTAGTCACTTTACCAATAGTCTCTTTACCGCTAATCCCCGAAGCCTTGGCCAGATTCGCTGCCCTCTTCAATAAAATAGATGATGGAGGGCTCTTTATAATAAAGGTAAATGACCTATCTTCAAAAACACTGATCACTACCGGCAGAATTAACCCGTCCCTGCCTTTAGTCTGTTCATTAAACTGCTTGCAGAACTGCATAATGTTTACGCCATGCTGGCCTAATGCCGGGCCTACTGGAGGAGCCGGATTGGCCTGTGCTGCCGGAACGTGCAACTTAATTTGTGCCTTGATTGCCTTTGCCATGGTTATACCTTCTCCACCTGCCAATACTCTAACTCTACCGGCGTAGAACGGCCAAAAATAGAAACACTCACCTTAACTTTTCCTTTTTCAGGATATACTTCTTCAATTGTTCCGTTAAAATTCAAGAATGGGCCTTCATTAACCCTGACCTGTTCACCCTTTTCAAAAACTATTTTCGGTGACGGCTTAGCTGCGGTTTCTTTGGTGCGTTTAAGGATACTCTCCACCTCTTCCTGAGGAAGCGCCACCGGTTTCCTGCCTAATCCGATAAAACCGGTAACCCCCGGAGAATTCTTAACAAAAAGATAGGTCTGCTCATTTAAATCCATTTCCACTAATAAATATCCCGGAAAAAACTTTCTCTGCGTAATCTTCTTTTTTCCAGCCCGTACTTCAGAAACTTGTTCGGTAGGGATAATCACGCTGGAAATCAAATCCTGTAAACTTGCCGCTAAAACCCGCTTATCCAGCGATCTCTTTACTTTTTCTTCTATGCCGGTTTGTGTATGGACAACGTACCAATTTTTCATTTAAAAACCACGCTTAGAAATCTGGATAAACCCAGATCCACTATCCCGATAAAAGCTGTTAAAATTACCGTAACCGTAATCACTAAAACCGTAGAGGCCAATAATTCTTTTCGCGTTGACCAGGAGACTTTGCTTAATTCACTTCTAACTTCCTTAAAAAAATTTATTGGTTTTGCTAAAATACTCATCACCTTAAAATCCCCTTAAGCCAAGCCGCTCTTACTTTTTCAAAACCACAGGAGCGGCAGGACTTGAACCTGCAGTCACGGTTTTGGAGACCGTTGGTTTGCCATTAACCGACGCCCCTAAATTATTTTATCTCTTTATGTGGGGTATGTTTATGACAGGAATTACAGAACTTACTCAGCTCCAGCCTATCCTGATGTAACTTTTTATTTTTACTCGTCGTATAATTTCTATTTTTACAAACCGTGCACTCTAAAGTTATAGTTTCACGCATATTTATTTAATGTTGTGATCCCTGCCTGCCGTCAGGCAGGCTTCCTCGTTGCTGCTCCTTGAGATACCGTCATTCCCGCGAAAGCGGGAATCTTAGATCCCCACTTTCGTGGGGATGACGCGCTTCGCGCGTCACTTAAGCTGGAGACGAGAATCGGACTCGTGACCCCGTCCTTACCAAGGACGTGCTCTGCCAACTGAGCTACTCCAGCAGAAATGGATTCGCTTTGTCGGTCAAGCCATAAAACAAAAAACAACCCCCCAGAAATTATTTAAAACTCTTTCTTCTCTAATCAATACTTTAGTTTTATTACTGAACCATTGGATATTTGTCTAAGTAAAGGAGTTTATACTAAGATAGGATGTTTGTCAAGTTATATTTTTGGGTTTGTCATCTCCAAATTAAAAGTGCACTGTTTTTAAAGGGAGTTACAATTTAAAAGTGCACTGTTTTTTGTGCCATACTTGTAAGAAAAAGGAGGTTTACAAGTATGGCACAATTACACAAAAGATTTACCGATCAACAG
>JAUYBI010000004.1 GCA_030693145.1 Candidatus Omnitrophota bacterium | reverse complement strand
AAAGTTACAATGGATAATGCATTAATAAAATACACACAGGATGATTTTAAATACGACGCGCGGCAAAATAACTACATTTGTCCGCAGGGCAAAATTCTTATTTTTCGCAGAAAATACAAAGCTGCCAGCAATAAGAATGCGGTTAAAATGGTAAAAGAATATGCTTGTAAAGAACAGTGCCGCAGCTGTCCTGACGCGGCAAAGTGTTTAACTCACCCTAAAGTTAAACATCGCATTCTAACCATTGACCCAAATCATAAAATTCTGCTTCTTACCCAAGAGAAGTTTAAACAAGAAGAATACCGGCAAAGATATAAAAAACGAGGTTCTTTTATCGAACGCGTCTTTGGCCACTTCAAGAAAAACTTAAAGTTTACCCAGTTCCATTTAAGAGGTAAAGCTAAGGCCGATGTAGAAACCACGCTTCTGTGTATTGGATTTAACCTTTTAGTATTCAAACATTGGCTGTAGTTGAAATAAATGAGAGGTTATCTACGAGATAAGAAAGATTAGCACATAGCAAAGCTATATTTACCGATTCTTAAGTTGTCAAAGAGCAATTTTAGGCTGGGGGATGTTAATCTGGCGGATTAAAGCACAGCCTCTTAAACCTCCCCTACTGTTGAAAGTCAATAAGGTTTGTTACTGCTGTTTTGTTACTGCTGTTTTGTTGCTGCTGTTTTGTTACTGCTGTTTTAAGTTTTTTCTTGATTAATTTAATAAATAAAGGATAATATGTGTAAGTTGACTTATCTCAGCAGCTTAGGGGCAGGAGAAAGAAATGCAGGAACGCAGGAAATTAACCAGGTGGCAGATAAATAAAAGGGTTTTGCTTAAGCTTGAGCAGAAGGAGTTATTCTGCCAGCTTAAAGATATTAATTGTACCGGAGCGCAAGTTGCGTTAAATACAAAATTGCCTCAGGATGTTAATTTCAGGATGAGTTTACGGCTTTCTGAAAATCATACGATCGCGGCTAAAGTCTGGGCTAGTTGGCATAAAGTAATTAACGGCAGTAATCATTATGGGCTTTATTTTAGCGAGATAAAGGATGCGGATAAAGATAAAATCAATAAATTTGTTAATGCTTTTTATCCTAATGATGATCCAAGGAAAATGCTGGAACCAGAAGTTGTTGGTGCTGACGGAGAGAAGGGAGGTGAAGGGGTGAATGATCATCGGATATTCGAGAGATTTAGGAAGGAATTTTCCGCCCGGTTTATAGGTTTAGACGGAAAAGAGGGTGTGGCACAAACTTTTGATGTGAGCGCCAAAGGATTAGGGTTATCCACTAACCAGGAATTGGAATCACAGGCGGATTTGGAGATCTGGTTGGATGTTCCCAATAGCACCGACCCGCTATATACCCGGGGGCAAGTTGTCTGGACCAGGTTAGCCGGTAAAGGAGGTTTCCTCTCCGGTATTGAATTGGAACGGGCAGATTTGATGGGTATTTCCCGGTTATTACGCGCTTAATGCATTTAAGGAGTTTTTAAGGATGTTGTTTAAGAGTGTGCTTTTGGGCGGTTGTGTATTATTTTCAGTATTAGGTTGTTCCAGCCAAAAAATAGATTCAAAACCCACCATTAATATCTGGCATTGGATGACTGACCGCGATCCAGCTTTTCAGGAACTGGCAAAAAAATATGAAACTTTAACCGGAGTAAAAGTAAATTTTGAGCTTTATGCTCCTTCGGATGCTTATGCGCAGAAAATCCGCGCCGCAGCCCAAGGCATAAACCTCCCGGATGTTTTCGGTATTTTAGGCCAGAAGCAGGATTTTGTTTCCTTTATCAAAGCCGGCCACATTTTGGATCTTACCCCTTATATGGAGGCCAGTAATAATAGTTGGAAAAATAGTTTTTTTCCCAAGGCGCTGACAGTAAATGAGTTTGGGCCGCAAAATAGTTACGGAATCAATCCGGGTATTTTCGGTGTACCTATAGATATCATGACCATTCAAATGGTCTATAATAAAAAACTTTTTACACAGTTGGGCCTGAATCCTAACCGGCCGCCTAAAACTCTTTCTGAATTTTTAGATACCGGCGCGAAAATCCGGTCTGCCGGGTTAGAAGGGCTGGTTTCCGGATGGGGCGAGATTTGGATGATTGATTGTTTGGCCAGTAATTACGCCTTTAATATTATGGGAAAAGATAAGGTGTTGGCTACCATAAAAGGCGAAGTTCCTTACACTGATCCGGATTGGGTGAGAGTATTTACTATCTTTAAACAGATGAAAGACTCCGGCGTCTTGGCCCGGGGATTGGTGACGATGATTAATAAGACTGCCGAGCAGCTTTTTGCCAATGAGAAGGCGGTATTTGCTTTTAACGGTTCATGGTGCGCGAATGTTTATCAAGGGATGAATCCCGGCTTAGAATACGGGGCAATGCTCCCGCCGCAAGCTTCGGATAAGTTCCCCATGGCGATCTGGGGAGGGGCAGGCTCTTCTTTTGTGGTTAACGCGCGCTCTCAGCGCAGGGAAGAAGCAGTAAAGTTTTTAATTTGGTTAACAGATCAGGATCAGCAAGCGTATTTATCGGCCGCCACCAATAATCTGCCGGCGAATAAAAACAGTTTATCCAAGATTCCGGCGATACTTGCCCAGTTTGCCCGCGGTATGGATTATGCAACGCATCCGAATGCCTGGGGGGTTTCGGAATTCTCTCTGGTGATTGAGGCCTTGGACTACGGCATCCAATCTATTATTATCGGTGAAAAAACCCCGGAGCAGGTAGCAGAAGAAGTGCAAAAGATTAAGGAACGGGAATTAGCCAAGAAAAGAAAGAACTAGAATGGCACTTAAGTTATCCACAGTAGTAGGGGAGGTTTAAACCTCCCCTACTGAAAGTCAAATGAAATACTGAAAGTCAAATGAAAATAAAGGATACGTTAGAAAATTACGTTTTTGTCTTACCGGCAGCAGCGATATTTTCTATATTTTATATCATTCCCTTTATTTGGGTTTTTAAGCTGGGGCTTTTTGAGTGGGATGGTATTTCTTTTACCAAGGTATTTGTGGGGCTGGATAATTTTAAAGAAATTTTTCTGCAGGATGTTAACTGGTGGCGCGCGATGTGGAATGCCGGCTACGTTACTCTGATTGCGCTCACCTTTCAGAATATTTTGGCTTTTATGCTTGCCTGGGCCTGCGACCGCCAAATCCGTATGAAGAATTTTTACCGGGTAATATTTTTTATTCCGCCGGTCCTCTCGGAGATTGTCGTGGGTATGATCTGGCGGTTTATCATTAACGATATTGAGGGAGCTAATATTATCAACCGTATATTGGCTGCCGCGGGGTTGCCTAACCTTATGCGTCACTGGCTTTCTGACCCCAAAACTGTGCTGACCACGGTAGCGCTCGTGCATTGCTGGAAGGGTTTTGGCTGGGGATTTTTAATATTCTTAGCGGGCTTGCAAACTATCCCGCGCCAACTTTACGAATCAGCGCGTGTTGACGGAGCAAATGCCTGGCAGTCATTTAAGAAAATTACCGTTCCATTGATGATCCCGGTAACGGTGTTGGTGGCGATATTGACAGTTTTAGGCTCGATGCAGGCTTTCGCATTGATTCTTGGGCTTGTGGGCGGAGAATTTGCAGGGCATACTTCCGTTCCGGTGCTGAGGATCTTAGCATCGATGCGCGGCGCATCGTCTAGGTTTGGCTATGCCTGCGCCCAAGGCATCAGCTTTGGCATGATTTTGGTAATTATTTCATTTATGCAGTACCGTTTTTCCAAGAAGGGCCAGTAAAATAATGCAGCACGCACTTTACTATAAGAGTAAAAAATTCCTGATCAATACGTTGATCCATATCTTTTTAATCAGCGTGGCAATTACCTGCCTTTATCCGCTGCTCTGGATGATTGTCTCCAGCCTCAAAACACAGGATATTATTTTTAAAGATATTTCTTTAATTCCGCAACAGCTGCACTTTGGGAATTATATCCATGCCCTTAAGGAAGAAGGTTTTGGCCGCAGTTTTTTAAATAGTATATTTTATACCGGCTTTTCTGTTTTTGGTGTTGTCATCATTGCTTCCCTGGCAGGATATGCCTTTTCGCGCCTGCGTTTCCCCGGAAGAACCGCCTTGTTCTATATGTTTATAGCAGCAATGATGATACCCATACCGGCAAGTTTCGTGCCTTTATACGTGCTTATGAATAAGTTACACTTAAGAGATACTCCCATCGGGTATATCTTATGCATGATCAGCGCCGGCCTTTCTGTGAGCATATTTTTATTGAAAACATTTTTTGACAGAATGCCCAAGGAGGTAGAAGATGCCGCGCGTATTGACGGTTGTTCCAAAATGGGAATCTGGTGGCATGTAGCGTTGCCGCTAGCCAAGCCGGTTTTGGCGGTGGTGGTAATCTTCAATGCATTGAATGTCTGGAATGAATATATCCTGGCTTTGATTATTTTTGATTCCCGCAAGTTTATGCCGCTGCAGGTGGCGTTACAGGTATTTCGAGGAGAATTTGTGACCAATTATCCCTTATTAATGGCAGGCCTTACCATTACTGCTTTACCCATAATCATAGTGTACCTGTTGATGCAGAAGTATATTGTCAAGGAAATAACTAGCGGCGAAGTATTCGGATGACAAAATGGACACTATAATAAACTCTGCTGACTTTTATTAACAATAGTAGGGTGGGTTTAAACCCACCCTACTATTGAAAGTCAACAAGGTTTGTTACACTGTCACCGGTTACACTGTCACAAAATGTTTAATATTGTTTACACTAGGCATATTTGTTATAATGAGATCTGGTTTAATTAAAAAGGAGACCATTTAATGGCACAAGCAGCCAGTCAGCCAAAGCATCATATTACCGCCCCCCAAGACCGTATCTCTATTTTTCAAAAAGTCATCTACAGCATAGGCGCATTTGCTAATACTGCTCAGGCTGCTTTCATCGGGCAGATGGTCATTGTTTTGAACCTCGGATTAGGCGTTAATCCGGCTTTAGTGGGCCTGGTAGGAGCCATCCCCCGGATTATCGATGCCATATCCGATCCGATTACCGGTTATTTTTCAGATAATATCCGCACCCGCTGGGGCCGCCGCAAGCCGGTTATATTTTTTGGGGCGATTACCGGAGGTATTTGTTTTGCTTTGATGTTCCAGCTGTATAAGGGGCAGAGCGAAATGTTTTATTTCTGGTATTTCTTAATATTTCAAGTCCTCTTTTTTATTGGATTTACCTGTTTTTCTATTCCCTGGATCGCCTTAGGTTATGAAATGACACCGGACTATCATGAACGCACGCGCCTGCAGGGAGCCAGCAATCTTGTCGGCCAATTGCCCTGGCTTATTGCTCCTTGGTGCTGGGCGATTATGCATAACCGGGCGTGGTTTACGGATATTGTTCAAGGAGGGCGGTTTCTTTCGATTATCATCGGGAGCATTGTCGTGGGGTGCGGAATCCTGCCGGCAATTTTTAATAAAGAATACTTCCATAAATTGCCAAAACCGGATGTTAAAGGGCCAATGAACGTGGCCAAAGACTTTTTTAAGGGAGCGGCGATCACGCTGAGATGCAAGCCGTTTGTCAAGTTGTGCATGGCTACTTTATTGATCTTTGGCGGATTCATGCTTGCCTCCGCTTTTACTATCTACGTTGTTTTCTTCTATGTTTTTAAAAATTCTCCTCTGTTGGATAATGCTTATGCCTCCGGAGGATTTTTACTTGGTTGGTATGGAACTTTAAGCGCTATTTGTACGATGGGCGTTATCTACTTGACCACCTGGCTGTCTACTAAGATTGGGAAAAGAAATACTTTTTTTATCACTATTCCACTTTCAATTATCGGTTACGCTTTGAAATGGATAGGATATAACCCCGATCACCCTTATTTATTGCTTATTGCCGCACCTTTTATTTCGTTTGGCTTAGGGTCGCTCTTTACTCTTATGGGCTCCATGGTTGCCGATGTTTGCGACCTTGATGAGCTTAAAACCGACACCCGCAGGGAAGGCATGTTTAGCGCTGTTTATTGGTGGATGGTAAAATTAGGATTAGCGCTGGCATCGGTTGCCTCCGGATTCCTCATTAACGCCACCGGTTTTCATCAGGAATTAGGTTTGAGTCAGGCGCCCGGAACGTTATTATGGATGAGAATCTTTGATATCGGTATCCCTATTATAACTTCTGTCATTGCTATTTTCATCATTAAGACTTTTGAAATCTCGGAAGATAATGCGTATGACATTCGGGGCCAGGTTGAAAGGCGCAGAGAAGAAAGACGCAAAGAGCAAATACGGGTAGAAGAAGAAAAGCGAAGAGAAGAAAGAAGGGAATAGGATTAGGGGGGGGTATTGGATAACATGGGAATCATTAAAAGAACATTAAAATCAGCAATGACTATAATAATAATGGGGACGGTTCTATGCGCATGGTTATCATTTAGCATAGAACCGTCCCCATGTTTTGCTGCTCAGTCTGCGCCTGTTGTAGAGAAATCATCCACCGGAGACCTCACCGCAAAAGCCTGGACTGCCCACGGCAGCAACGATATTGAAGCAACGCATAAATATACGCAGGAGTGCATTGATTTATATAAAGATAAAGCAGGAGAAGAACAGGCATCTTTAACCTCTCTTCCAAAAAATAAGAAAGAAATTGAGGCAGTGCAGGCATTAAATGATGTTGCTACCTGTTATTTTATTCAGGCAGAAAGTTTACTGCGTCAGGAAAAAATCGATGCGGCCAAAAAAATACTTCAGCTGATTATTGATAAGTATTCTTTTGCCCAGAGTTGGGACGCGCGCGGATGGTTCTGGTCAATAGAATTAGCCGCGCAACAGACCTTGAAAAAAATTGAATCCGGCACAATTGAAGTTGCGGTAAAGCTAAGAGCCAGCCAGCTGGTTACAAAATTAGCTTTGTTTGACGCAGGCACGGAAGATGTCGTTAATTACGAAAAATACGGCGAGTTTAAAGGTGTCGGAACAAAAGATTATAAATATATTATTACAGGCCAGGAGGGGTTAATTAAGGCAGTCGGCGAAGGAGTGTATCCGAATAACAGCGCGGTTAGGCGTAACCCGATCTTTAAACAGGTAATCCGGGAGAAGCGGCTGGAAGGGGATGTCTGGGAGTTTCTTTATTCTCCTGATTTGCAGGCGGCATTTGTTAAATGGACTACTTCCAATGAGCCGCAGGGGATCAGATTATATGGGACAGCACAGATTTTGGAGAAAGCGGGGTTTATTTCACAGGCGATCAAGTGTTATTATTCAATTGTAGTGCATTTCCCGGGAAGTTACGGTTGGACATATTGGCATACGCCATGGTATGTGGGCCAGGCCGCCATTGCCAAAATAAATTTTCTGCTTAAGCGTAATCCGCAGTTAGGATATAAACTCCAAGGCGCAAAGATTGATATTATTAATGGATTCGATAATGATATCTCTAATGATGTTGCCGTAACTAATCCGGGTAAATTTATAAAGGTTGATCTTGCCCAAGAGGCAGCCAAAGTTAAGCCGCCGGTAGGATCCGTAGGGATTAAAAGAAAAGTTGGAAGCGGCAAGGTGTACCTGGTGCAGTATAATAATGACCACTGGCAGTTAATGGTTGAGGATAAGCCCTATATTATTAAAGGAATTACCTATGCCCCGACAAAAACAGGCCAGTCTCCGGATGACGGAACCTTGCGGAACTGGATGGAAGAAGATTTAAATAAGAATGGGAAAATTGACGGCCCGTATGATGCTTTTGTGGATAAAAACAGGAATAATGTTCAGGATGCGGATGAGCTGTTTATCGGTGATTTTAAATTGATGCAGGATATGGGGGTTAATACCATCCGGCTTTATCATCATCCGCTGAAGATAAATAAAGAACTACTGCGCGATATGTATAAGACTTACGGCATTCGCGTAATCCTGGGGGATTTCTTAGGAAAATACGCGATAGGCTCAGGAGCGGCGTGGAATCCCGGGACCGATTATAATAACCCGGAGCAGAAAAAGAAAATGCTGGAGTCGGTAACGCAGATGGTTAATGAATTTAAGGATGAGCCGTATATTTTATTCTGGCTTCTGGGAAATGAAAATGTTTACGGTTATGCCTGTAATGCCGATAAATACCCGGAGGCATATTTTAAATTTGCAAATGAAGCTGCTAAAATAATTAAATCCATCGACCCTGAACATCCGGTTGCCATCTCTAGCGGAGATATTTTATTTTTGGATAAGTTTGGCCAGAACGCTCCGGATATAGATATTTTCGGGACTAATGCTTATCGCGGTGAGCATGGTTTTGGTTCATTCTGGAGGCAGGTTAAGGAGCAAACAGGAAAACCGGCTTTTATTACCGAGTTCGGATGCCCTGCTTATGTTGAGGGAAAAAGTATTGATGAGGCGGAGGAATTTCAGGCGCAGTATCATTTGGGCTCCTGGGAGGATATTCAGGATAATCTGGCGTTCTCCGGCGGGCAAGGCAACGCGTTAGGCGCGGTTATTTTTGAGTGGCTTGATGAATGGTGGAAGGCGTATGAACCGGCGATTCATGATACTAAAGGGTTGTGGGCCGGGCCGTTTCCTGATGGTTATATGCATGAAGAGTGGCTCGGGGTAGCAGGCCAAGGCGATGGGAAAGAGAGCCCATTTTTAAGGCAGTTGCGCAAAGCGTATTATATTTATCAGAGGAAGTGGAGATAATCAAAAAAGTGAAAGGGGGGTGTCGTATGAAAAAGTTATGCGTAGTATTACTGGCTTTAAGCCTTGCCGTCCCGGCAATTACTTGGGCTGAGGGAAAAGCCGCCAATTCTAAGGAGTTTGTGGTTTATCTGGACAAGAATGCCAAGGATAATCATTATATTCCCAGCGGCTGGATTGGTGATTACGGCGATATCAAAATGATTGACCAGTCTGCGGAAAATCCGCATACCGGAACAACGAGCATTCAGTTTGTTTACAGCGCCAAAAAATCCCAAGGCCAGGGTTGGGCAGGTGTTTACTGGCAGAATCCCGCCAGTAACTGGGGAGGTAAAAAAGGCGGGTTTGACCTGACCGGTATGACCAAGCTTACCTTCTGGGCAAGAGGCGCAAAAGGCGGTGAGGTGCTGCAGAAAGTAATAGTCGGTATGAGTAATAAAGATAAAACATATCCGGATACCGCATCCGTTGAGATGGGGCCGCTGGAATTAACCAGTACCTGGAAACAATATACGGTTAATTTGGCCGGCAAGGACCTTTCTTATATTAACGGAGGTTTCGGCTGGACAACTACCGCAGACCTTAATCCGGAAGGCGCGACATTTTATATTGATGATATAAAATTTGAGGCTGACCCGGATTTAAAACCCGAAGGCAAGAAACAGGAAGCCATGCCATTTTATATTTACGTGGACCGTTCAACCGCGGGAAATCATTTTATTCCTAGCGGCTATATGGGCGATTTCGGCGATATAAAATATAATGGCGCTTCAAAAGAAGATGCATATTTAGGGGATACTTGCATTAAGATCATCTATAGCGGAAAGGCTGCTCAGGGTGCGCGTTGGGCAGGAATCTTTTGGCAGAATCCCGCGAACAACTGGGGCAGCGTGGATGCCGGATTTGACCTTTCTTTAGCCACTAAACTTACTTTTTGGGCGCGCGGCGCAGTAGGCGGGGAGCGCATTGAAGAGTTTAAAGTAGGTGGTATTATGGGAGAATTTTCGGATTCCGATAGCGCGACTATCGGCCCGGTGCTCTTGAATAAGGAGTGGACGCAATACACAATTGACTTAAGAGGCAAAGACATGTCCTATATCATCGGCGGTTTTGCCTGGTCCACGAATGTGGATAACAACCCGGAAGGCGCAACATTTTACCTTGACGAGATTAAGTTCGAAAAATAAAAACAGTGGGGACGGTTCTATTTTTCTTTCAACAGTAGGGGAGGTTTAAACCTCCCCTACTGTAATGAAAAAATAGAACCGTCCCCAGGTTTTAAAATTATGCTTAAAAAATACCATCTTCTTGCCTTTTTGTTAATTTGTACGGTTACTACCGGCATTTCCTGTACTTCTTCTCCCCGGATATTTATTAAACAACTCAAGAATAAGCACTATCAGCTTATGGTCAACGGCCGGCCTTATATTGTTAAGGGAATTTGTTATAATCCTATTCCCATCGGCGCAAGTTACGATTATAACTGGTGGAGTGATCCGAATAAGCCCTGGATTGCTGACGGCAAATTGATGAAGGAGATGGGGGTTAATACCGTTCGCCTTTATCAGGTGCATGAAGATGCGCAGGCAGTAAAACAGGTGATCAGCGATTTATATAAATTATACGGGATTCGCACGTTTTTAGGTGATTGGCTGGGGTTCTGGGAGTATCCCTGCCCTTTTTACGGCGATAAAAAATTTCAGGACAAGGTAATGCGACAGGTCACTGCGATGGTCAGTTTATATAAAGATGAACCCGGGGTTCTGGGCTGGATTTTAGGAAATGAAAATAATTATTCTTGCCTGGGACATGTAAATCCCTGGAGCAGCCCGGAGGTGGATCTTGAGCCGGATCCGCAGAAGCAAAAGGCGATGCGGGCAAAGATTTATTATTCTTTTGTCAATGAGATTTCCAAGCAAATTCATAAAATAGACCCCAATCATCCGGTAGGTTTAGGCAACGGAGAGTTGGTGGGCTTGGAGTTTGCCAGCAAGTTTTGTCAAGACGTTGATTTTGTTGCCTGCATCATTTACCGCGGCAAGACCTTCGGCAATTTTTTTAAATCCTTGAGGATGACCTTTGATAAGCCGCTGCTATTGTCGGAGTTTGGAGCGGATTGTTATGACGCTTATTTAAAGAAAGAGGACCAAAATATGCAGGCGTTCTTTTTGCAGTCACAATGGAATCAAATTTATGAAAATCTGGCGAATAATAAGATTGGCGCCGGTAATTGCATCGGGGGAGCCATCTTTGAATGGACGGATGAATGGTGGAAACACAACCCGGATAATCCTGAAGGCTGGAAAATTCAGGATACCGAGAGCAGCTGGAGTAACGGCAGTTATTATTACGATATTCGCGCTGACGGAAATAAAAATATGAATGAGGAGTGGTTTGGCGTTGTGGCGTTAGGTGCGCAGTTAGAGAACGGTATGAATAAGCGCATACCGCGTAAGGCTTATTATGTGATTAGGGATTTTTGGAAAAATCCGGCCATTAAAAAAACGCATAAGAAGAAATAATATGGTTAGGGGTGCCTTCGCAATGACAATAAGGGAGAGGCAATATGTCAGTACTTTTTAAATTATTTATGGTTTTATTTTTAAGTATAATTTTAGGGGTGCCTGCGGCTTTTTCTGCCCGGCCGGCAGCGCCAAAAACCAACGCTTGTTGTTCTAATCTTGAAGATGCCAAATCCAAATATCTGGCCGGCAATCAGTATAATGAATGGATTGATTTTCTAAATAATTTTCAGGATAAAGATAAGCCTGCTCAATCTTGCCGGGATTATTATAAAGCCAATGCGCGTTATTTACAGCTTAAATACCTGGAGGAGCAGCAATCCTGGGATGATTATTTTGCTAACGGGAATACTTACCGTAGCGAGCTCGTGGAAAATGCCCAAAAGGTTATCCGTCAAACGGACAGCGCCAAATGCCTGAAGGTCAAAAGCAGGCTTTTACTTTGGCAATTTCATTCTGATCAGATGGATGTTTTTTCTCAGCAGGCTTTAGAGGATTTAGTGTCTGAGGTGAAGGTTTATGCCCAGGAAGGCGGTGAGTTGGATCTGATTAAGGAGGTTGCGGATAAATTTTTAGCCTATGCAGAAAAATCAAAAGCCCGCGAAATTTATAAACTTTATGTGCAGGGGCTGGTTGCGAAAAAGATGAGCCAGGCGCAGTTAAAGAGCGTAGCCGCGGGGTTTTATAAACAAGGCAATTTAGAGCTCGCCCAGAGTATCTATGATATTTACATAGAGGAAATCTCTAAAACTACTGGCCCGGAGAAATTTATTCCGGAGTTGTTTGAGATTGCCAGCCTTTTTGTTTACAAGCAAACCGGTTTAATGGATATGGCTTACGCGGATAAAATTTATAGCCGGATAGAAGCGTCGGCTCAGAAGGATGTATTTAATCAGGAGACCATCTATCTGCGCGCCTTTAATTTAGAAAAAATGAATGCTTATCAAGACGCGCAAAAATTCTACCTGCAATTAATTCAGACCTATCCGGATACCAGATATTTTGATGAGGCTGTTTATAAAGCGGCTATGATTCATGCCTATGTTTTGGCGGATATAAATGCAGCTAGAAAATATTTGGAATTACTTTGCGCTAAAACTGTATTTAGCCCGCAGGTAATCTCTTCTTTTTATCAGTTAGGGCTCCTCGCCCAATGGGAGGGCAACCTCGTTGGAGCTAAAGATTATTATGATCGGTTATTAAAGAATGCTCAAGATAAATACCCTGCAATCGCAGCGCAGGCCAGGGAGCGGGTTAAGGAGATTCAGGAGAATATGCCGATTAGTTACAATTTGAAGGCCTTTCTGGACGTATCTTTAAAAAAAGAATCCGCGCTTAGCGAGATGAATAAAACGGAATTAAAGTCTTCCGGTTATATACTGGAAAAGAATCAAAAGAATACAGTTTCTTCAGCCGTAAATATGCCGCAGAGCGGTTGTAACCAGATCCAGTTGCAGTATCTTTGGAGCGGTGATTTAGGAGACGCTCATCCGGTTGTTACGGAAAGTAATTTTAGCGGCGCCTATGCGGATAGCGGAACAAAAGAGATAAATATTGTGATCATTTCACCTGCCGGCACCATAGACCGCGCATTTACCATGGTGGATGTGTATTAGCCTGAAAGCCTACCAGGAATTTTCCTTGCTTCTTAAGAATACTTGATTTAAGGTTTTTACAGTAGGGGAGGTTTAAACCTCCCCTACTGTTGAGAGTAGGGTTTATTAACAATAGTAGCCGGTAGGCAGGAACCTCCCCTACTGTTGAGAGTAGGGTTTATTAACAATAGTAGGGTGGGTTTAAACCCACCCTACGGAAAGTCGGCAACGTTCTTGACAACGTTCTTGACAAATTAACCGATTCTCTTGAAAATACTTGACTTAAGGCTTCTTTAGTAGTATAAATAAGGTAAATATAAAATAGAATTTTATATTTTCGGCAGTAAAATTTCAACCTAACTGATTTTTCAGACGAGAAAAATAACCTATATATGCGCGCGCCGGATTTACAAAAAGAAGTATTTAGCGAAAAAGAAAAACGAAATATTGAAATACTGAGCATACTCAGGAGGCAGGGGCCGATTAGCCGTTCGGATATTTCACAGGAGATGGGAATAAATGTGGTAAGCATCTCTAATTATATTGACGATTTTATTAAGTGCAACCTGGTTTATGAGAAGGAACTTGATGTTTCTGAAGGCGGCCGCCGGCCGGCGTTATTGGATTTAAATCCGCGCGCCGGATATGCCATTGGCGTAGGATTGAACCTGATGAATATGGTCGGGTTACTGGTGGATTTGAAAGGTAACATTATTACCAAGACGCAAGTTGCCCGTCCGCAGGCATCGGTAAAGGAAGTTTCCGAGTGTCTTTTAGAAATTGTGCGTGAAATTTTAAGGCGTTCTAAGGGGTATGTTGAAAATATCAAAGGCATCGGCGTGGGGGTTGCCGGTTTAATTAATAAAAAAAACGGCTCAATCCATTGGCCGCAAAAGATGGACCATTATTATACTTACGCCTCAGTGGATCTTCCCTTAAGGGGGTTGATAGAAAAAGAGTTTAATTTACCTGCCCTGATTGAAAATGATGCCGCCAGCGCCTGCTTCGGCGAGCATTGGTTTGATTTAAAGGAAAATTATAAAAACATTCTTTATATGTTTTCCGGGGTGGGCTGCGGAATGATTATTAATGGGGAGCTTTACCGCGGCGCGGAAGGTTATGCCGGCGAGGTTTCCGTATATAATTACAAAGAGCAGGATCTTTTTAGCTGCGAGGCCGCCGACCCCTGCTTTATTAAACGTTGGGATTTGGATTTAGGAATTGTCCAGGATGTGAAGAAAACATTATTGACAGAAAAGCATAAGGCAGAAGAGTTTTTTCGCATCAGTTCCAGCAATATTGAGAATTTGGATTTAAAAAGTATTTTTCATGCCTCCCGTTTAAAGAACCCGGCAGCTTTGGGCGCTTTAGAAAAGGCAGCCAAAAGATTAGGGATTAAAATCGCCTATTTAGTTAATTTGCTCAATCCTCAGGTAGTAGTTATCGGCGGAGGATTTGAAGATGCCGGGGAAGAATTTTTAAACATGGTCAGGTCTACAGTTATAAATTGGGCTTTTCGTGAATCAACCGGTAATTTAAGAATAGTTTATTCTCAATTAAGAGAAAATTCCGTAGCCATGGGTGCGGCCAGTTTAGTTTTAGAGAAAGTGTTCGCCCAATTATAATAGGGGGGGGGATTATGGAAGCAAAAATAAAATTTATTATTATGGGCTTGATTGGTTTCTCTATGGCCTGTCTTTTCCTTTTTATGCAGGCAGCCAGCCAACAGCAGAGGCTGCTTAGGGAAAGCAACGATTTAAAAACTGAAAATACTGTTTTGGTGAGTAAGGCCGGTAAGCTCGAGAATGATTTAAGAGAAACCCAGGGTAGGCTGAATTCTCTTAATACTGAAAGAGATAGAGGGATTGAAGAACTTAATGAATTACAGAAAAAATTTGAGTCGGTAAGCAGGGTTAGAGATGAATTAATCGGGAAGCTTAAGAAAAATAGTCAGTCGCAGGTATTCACCAGTGCTCCCCAACCGGTACAGCAGCAGGCATCGGTTCCCCAGAATACCGATGCTTATTGGGGAACAGTGCTTAAAGCTAAGGCAGATTTAGAGATGCAATTATCCGGCATTCAGGTGGAATTAAGGAACCTGCAGGCCGGTAATGAGTTGCTACAGAGAGAAAAGAGTATTTTAGAGGTAGATATTAACAGTTTACGTAACGATAAAAAGGATTTCCTAAGACAGCTTGATTATAATCAGAAACTCCTGGATAGTATGTCCCAGGAGGTGGTGCGGGAAAGGAATGATAAAGTAGCGATTCAGGATAACCTTAAAACTATCCGGGAGGAGAGCAGTATTTTTAGCCGGCAATTAAAGAGTTTAATTAATCGTAAGAATATTTTGGATAAAAAAGTTCAGGATCTTCAGGAAGGTAAAACTACGGCAGAGAAGCGTTTAAATGAGATGGAGGCAATGCTTACAGATAGGATTTCTAAGATTGATTCTTTGAAAGATGAGCTGTACGCGATAAGAAACGTTAGGGCTTTAGATATAGATAAAGAGCTTAAAGATTCTGTGGAGCTTAAAGATTCTGTGGAGTTACCGGAAATCGTAGTCCATTCAGTATCTTCCCCGGAAAGGGGAAAGGCGCAGGCGCGGGAATTTCCCGGCAAGATCCTGGCAGTAAATTTAGAGAGCAACTTTGTGGTTATCGACCTAGGTTCTTCTTCCGGGGTTAAGATTGGGGATGTATTTAATGTTTACCGCAATGCCAAGAACATAGGCGCCATTGGCGTAATTCAAATCAGGGCCGGTATCTCTGCTTGCGATATAAAGAAAATGAATATTCCGCTTAAGATCGGTGATTACGTTAAATGATTAGAATATAATGACGCGTACAAAAAAAGCCTCCTCCAGGAATATTTCTATTATTGATGTTGCCGCTGCCAGCGGGGTATCCATCACCACTGTTTCCCGGGTGATTAATAAGATCGCAACGGTAAAAGAATCTAATCGCGTCAAAGTAATGAAGGCAGTCCGGGAGCTAAAATTTCAGCCTTCTATTTTTGCGCAGCGGTTGGCTACCGGTAAAAGTAATGTTGTGGCTCTGGTTATTCCGCGCTACGAAGGGGTATTTTATTCATTCTATGCTTTGGAACTTATCCGGGGCGTAGGTACGATGTGTGAAGTCCTAAAATTGGATTTACTCTTGCATTTAACTGATGCGCGCGCTCCATTATCTTTACGCGGAGTAGGGGGAGTGATTTTTTCTGATATTATCGGTAATCGCGCGCAATTAGAGGACAGTTTAGCCAAGGGGCTGCCTAGCGTGGTAATTAATTATTATGTGGATGACCTGGATGTTTCTTGTATTGCTATCGATAATGCCGGAGGCGCGGAAAGCGCGGTTAATTATCTGGTTGAATTAGGCCACAAAAAAATTGCGCATATTACCGGTGATATAATGACTCAGGCAGCAGCCAAGCGCCTGGAGGGTTATAAGCGGGCACTGGAAAAAAATAGTATTCCGGTTAGGCAGGACTATATCTTTGAAACCGATTACTCTCGAGGCGCGGCTAGAAGCGCGGCGGAGAAATTAATTAAGGCACCTGATCCGGCAACTGCTGTTTTTGTGGCCTCGGACGCGATGGCCTTAGAGGTAATGGCAGTGGCGCGCGAACTGGGTAAGAATATCCCGAATGATTTATCGATTGTGGGTTTTGATGATAATCCTTCGGGGCTTTACGGGCCGGTGGGGTTGACGACGGTGCGCCAGCCTTTGATTCGCATGGCTGAAGAAAGTGTTAAAGAGTTAAGCCGTTTGATTAGCTTACATAAGAAGGCAATAAAAAAGATTCTGCTTCCCGCAGAATTGATCATCCGGGAGTCCTGCAAGTCCTTTACCGGCGGATAAGCCCTTACTACAATCCATTGTGGATGATAAAAGATATCTACACCATAGCTTGTAATTTTTTTTGTTGACAATCGGTAGATGTTTTGTTATATTTGTTTTTAACAGTAGGGGAGGTTTAAACCTGCCCTACTGTAATTGTAATTAATCTTTCCTATTATTCGAGGTGAAAAATGGAATTAAAGTTATCCCCCAATGCCATCAAGGTTCTTGAGCGCAGGTATCTGCGTAAGGACCAGGAAGGCAGGCTCATCGAAACCCCGGAGCAATTATTTGCTCGAGTAGCAACCGCCATTGCTATCGCGGATAAACAATATGGGGCAACGGAGCAGGAGGTAAGGCTTATCGCGGATTCATTTTTTAGGATGATGGTTAATCTGGAATTCTTGCCGAATTCTCCGTGCTTGATGAATGCGGGAAAAGAATTGGGGCAGCTTTCTGCCTGTTTTACGCTTCCGATTGAAGATTCCATGGAATCAATTTTTGAGACTTTAAAGATCACCAGCCTTATTCATAAATCCGGCGGCGGAACAGGATTTAATTTTTCGCGCCTGCGCCCAAAAAATGCGGTAGTTAAAACTACCGGCGGGGTAGCCTCAGGGCCGATTTCATTTATGCGCGTTTATGACGCGGCAACTGAGGCCGTCAAACAGGGGGGGACCCGGCGCGGGGCAAATATGGGGATCCTGCGCGTGGATCATCCGGATATTATGGAGTTTATTACCTGCAAAGAAAATAATAATCACATTACTAATTTTAATATCTCCGTCGCTATTACCGATGAGTTTATGCGCAGGCTGGCGCGGGAAGAGGATTATGATTTAATTGACCCGCATACGTATAAGCCCGTGCAGAAAATCAACAGCAAAGAAGTATTTAATTTGATCGTTAAACAGGCGCATAAAAATGGTGAACCCGGAATTATTTTCATTGACCGGATTAATCAATATAATCCTACTCCTAAGCTGGGCATGATTGAAAGTACTAACCCCTGCGGTGAGCAGCCGTTGTTGCCTTATGAAAGCTGTGATTTAGGTTCGATAAATTTAGACCAGTTGTGCAGGAAAGCAGGCTCGCGTTGTGAAATTGATTGGGAGAGGCTTAAGGAGGTAACCGGCTTAGCCGTGCATTTTCTGGACAATTTAATTGATGTAAATAAATTTCCGCTTCCGGAAATTGAGACAGCGACTAAGGCTACCCGTAAAATAGGTTTAGGGGTGATGGGCTGGGCCAGCCTGTTAATTCGCTTAGGTATTCCTTATAATAGCGAAGAGGCAGTGGCTCTGGCGGAAAAAGTAATGTCGTTTATTTTAGGCCAGGCAAATAAGAAATCTCTGGAGTTGGGAAAGGCTAAAGGCGTGTTTCCGGCTTTTAAGGGGAGTATTTATGACTGCAAAGACGGAACAACCAGAATGCGCAATGCGACCCTGACCACTATTGCTCCCACCGGAACAATTAGCATTATCGCCGGGCCATGTTCAAGCGGGATTGAGCCTCTTTTTGCGTTGTCCTATCACCGTAGTGTTATGGATAATGATAAGCTGGTGGAAGTTGAGCCGTTATTTGAGCAGGTTGCCCGCGAGCGAGGATTTTACAGCAGCCAGCTAATGGAGAAGATTGCTCAGAGCGCTTCCATTAAAGAGATCAAGGAAATTCCTGAAGATGTGCGCAGGATTTTTGTGACTTCCCATGATATTGCGCCGGAGTGGCATGTGCGTATGCAGTCGGCTTTCCAGAAATATGTGCATAATGCTACCAGCAAGACGATTAACTTTCCTCATGAGGCAACCATTGAAGAGGTACGCAGGTCTTATATCCTGGCTTTTGATTCAAACTGCAAAGGTATAACTATTTATCGCGATAGAAGCCGTGAAGAGCAGGTATTAAATGTGGGCAAGCCTAAAGAGAAGCCAGAGGCCAAGGTTGCGCATGAAATTAAAAAAGAGATTGCCCCGCGTCCCCGGCCGGAAGTAATTATCGGAACCACGACTAAAGTCTCTACCGGTTGCGGTAATCTATATGTGACGATAAATATTGATGAAGATGGCAAGCCTTTTGAGTTATTTACTCAGATGGGTAAAGCCGGAGGGTGCGCGGCTAGCCAGTTGGAGGCAACCGGACGTTTGGTTTCGTTAGCTTTTCGCGCGAATATTGAAGTAAAATCTATTATTGAACAACTGCGTAATATTCGTTGTCCTTCTCCTTCCTGGGAAAAGGGCCAAAGGATATTCTCTTGCGCTGATGCGATTGCCCGCGTGGTAGAACGCCGCCTGATAAATGTTCAACCGGTAATGGCGATGTCAGAATCAGTAATGATTCCCATGAAACATTCGCATGACGATCAGTTGCAATCCACTGATCTTGATGAGCAGGTCAATATCGTGGGGATGTGCCCGGATTGCGGAGGCACTCTGCGCCATGAGGAAGGCTGCGTTAAATGCCATGGCTGCGGTTATTCTAAGTGCTAAAAACAAGGGGACGGTTCTATTTTTCCGCTGTCGTAGGGGAGGTTTAAACCTCCCCTACGAATTTAGTCCCTAGTTTATCGTAATTAATTATCCCCATGAAAAATTTTGAGGTGATTATTATCGGTGCCGGCCATGCCGGCATCGAGGCGAGTTTGGCGTGCGCCCGGGTGGGTATAAAAACGCTCATGCTTACTTTAGATATTAATTCTATCGGCAGGATGAGCTGTAACCCGGCGATCGGCGGGGTGGGCAAGGGGCAGTTGGTAAAAGACTTAGACGCCTTAGGCGGGGAAATGGGGGTGGCTGCGGATGCCTGCGCTATACAATTTCGCATCCTTAATTCTTCGCGCGGAGCGGCGGTGCAGTCATCGCGGGCGCAGATTGATATGCGTAAATACAGCCGCTATATGCACAAGCGGCTTTTACATCAGAAGAATCTTACCATTAAAGAGGCAGAGGCGCATAAGCTGATCGTCCAGGATGGGAAAGTTTTAGGAGTAGTTACGGATAAAGGCACGCTCCAGTCCGGGTGTGTAATTATTTGCCCGGGGACATTTTTAGATGGCCTGATTCACGTGGGCCTGGAGCATTTTAGCGGCGGAAGAATTAATGAACGCGCCAGCGTAGGCCTGGCGGATAATTTAAAAGAGTTGGGATTTAATCTCCTGCGTTTTAAAACCGGCACTTGCCCGCGCCTGGATAAAAACACCATTAGCTACCTTAAGCTTATAAGACAAGACGGTGATTTGATCCCCCGGCCGTTTTCATTTTCGACTAAAAGTTGGAAACGAAAACAAGTTCCCTGTTATATAACTTATACCAATAAAGAAACGCACCAGATTATCCGCAATAACTTAAACCGTTCACCGTTATATTCCGGCATAATTAAAGCCACGGGAGTCAGGTATTGCCCATCCATCGAAGATAAAATTGTTAAATTCGCCGATAAAGAACGGCATCAGGTTTTTCTGGAGCCGGAAGGCGCGGGGGTTAATGATATTTATCTAAATGGCGTCTCCACCAGCCTGCCGGAAGATGCCCAGCTGGAAATACTGCACTCCATCGCCGGATTAGAAAAAGCTAAGGTTATGCGTTTTGGTTATGGTATTGAACATGTGGTGGTTGAGCCTACTCAGCTTTATCCGACCTTGGAAACAAAAATCATTAAAAATCTTTACTTGGCCGGCCAGATTAACGGTACTACCGGATATGAAGAAGCAGCGGCTCAAGGCTTAGTTGCCGGGATTAACGCGGCTTTGCGCATCAAGAACAAAGAACCTTTTATTTTAGACCGCGCCTCAAGCTATATCGGCGTATTAATTGATGATTTGACGACTAAGGGCACGCAGGAGCCCTACCGTATGTTTACTTCGCGCGTGGAATACCGCCTGATCATCCGTGAGGACAACGCGGATTTACGTTTAGCCAAAATGGGGTTTGATTTAGGGTTGGTAAGCAGGCATGATTATCAACGCACAGAAAAAAAGATAAAAGGCATTAAAGAGGGCTTAAGTTTTTTAAAGAAGGCCCGGGTTAAACCTACAAAATTGGTAAACGCAAAATTAGCCCAGCTTAATTGCGCTCCCCTTAAAAGAATAGTGAGCTTAGAGGAATTATTAAAGCGGCCGCAAATAAACATTAAAGATTTAAATATGCTGCACAAGTTAAAGCCGGGTATTCCTGAATCTGCTTGGCAACAGGTTGCTATTGAGGTAAAATATGCCGGTTTCATTCAAAGACAGTTTAAGGATGTGGAGCGGTTTAAGCACCTGGAAAAGATCAGATTGCCGTTGGATTTTGATTACAGTTGTTTATCCGGGATGTCCCGGGAGGTCAGAGAAAAACTGGCTAAATTTAAACCGCTTAATTTAGGCCAGGCATCGCGCATTTCGGGGGTGACTCCAGTAGCAATATCTTTACTGATGGTTTATTTAAGAAAAAGACAATGCACCAAACCTTACTGACTTCCAATAGTAGGGTGGGTTTAAACCCACCCTACTATAATTGGTAATTAATAAAAGTCAGCAGAGTTTATTATAGTGTCAAAAAAAGCCAAGATGAATAAAAGTAAGAATTATCTAGGTTTAAAAAAAATATGCCTTAAGGAGGGGTTGGATCTTTTTGGGGTAGCGGATATTAGCGAAATAAAGAATGAATTTCAAATTTCTCCTAAGACTTTGCAGAATTTAAATCAAGCAATCTGTTTGGGCTTGAGGCTTTCGCAAGCAATACTTTCGGAGATGGAACAGAAACCGACTAAATTATATTTCCACCACTATAAAATAATCAACTCATTTTTAGATCAGGCAGCTTTAAAACTAGGTAATATTATCCAGAAGAAAGGTTATGCGGCTTTGGCTATTCCGGCTACGCAGATTATTGATTGGGAAAAAAATTCCGCGCATCTTTCGCATAGGAGGTTAGGGGTAATGGCCGGATTAGGTTGGATCGGCAGAAATAATCTTTTGGTAAATGAAAAATTAGGCAGTCAATTTCGTTTGGTATCCATTTTAACCGATATGCCGCTGGCAATCGATAAGCCAGGTAGAAAAGATTGCGGGGACTGCCGGCTTTGTGTTAAAATATGCCCTTGCGGCGCAATTCAGGAAAGCCCGGAGGATTTTAATCATCAGAAGTGTTTTGATAAACTTAAAAGCTTCCAGGCGCAGCGCCAGGTTGAGCAGTTTGTCTGCGGGGTATGCGTTAATGCCTGTCGGGGTAAGAAAAGATGAAAGAAAAATTTTGATTGTTGCAAAGGATTGAAAATTATTAAAAGGAATGCTAGTATACTAAAAAGAAGGAGAAAGTAATGAAAACAGTTAAGTTAGTGATTGTAGGGTTAGTTTTAGGTTTAACCGTGAATGCTTACGCTTATAAAGATAATGATTTCCAGGTTTGGAACACTGATTCCGAAGAATTAAAAATAAACCAGGATGCAAAAATAGTTTTAGAACAGGAATTCCGTTGGGGCGGTAGCGCTAAAGAGTTTTATTATCAACACTACGATGTAGGTTTTTTCTACAACTTGCAGAAATATTTGAATGTTGGTGGAGGATACCGGCATATTCTTTCTAAACCTAGAGATAAATTTTTGGTAGAAAATGACCCTTATATTACTGCTACTTTATTTTGGGATTTGGCAGATTTTAAATTTGATGACCGTTCCCGCTTGGAGTATAACCATTTTGATTATAAAGATGATACCTGGACATACCGTAATAAATTTACCGTAAAAGCTCCCTGGAAGTTTACAAAGTTAGAAATCCAACCATATCTATCCGATGAGATTTTTATCCTGATGGATGATGGACAAAGATTAAACAAGAATAGGTTCTCGGCAGGTTTAGGCATGTCGATTACCAAGAATTTAAAGGCTGAGATTTATTATATGCTGCAAAGTTCAAAAACCGCAAAATGGACAGAGATCAATGTATTGGGAACTAAGTTAAAGCTATCTTTCTAGGAGAAGTTTTTAGGTAATCTATAATTAAATAAATCCCTAAGGAGGGAAAATAAATGTATAAAAAAACATTGTTTGTTTTGATCGGGCTTTTGTTTACAGTTTCGGCTTTTGCGGCAAAAAATAATAATTCCATTCAAATCAAAGGTTCCGATACCATGGTTAACCTTGGACAAGCCTGGGCAGAAAAATATATGGAAGAAAACTCTGGGGATTTTGTGGCGGTTACCGGGGGTGGTTCCGGAACCGGGTTATCCAGTTTAATCAGCGGTACTTGTGATATTGCGATGAGCTCAAGAAATATTAAGGATAAAGAAATTACTTTAGCCAAACAAAAAGGGATCGATCCTTTTGAGATAAAAATAGCTTTGGATGGGTTAGCGGTAGTGGTAAATCCGGCTAATCCGGTAAGCAAGCTTACTCTTGATCAGCTATCAGGAATTTTTACCGGGAAAATCTCTAACTGGAAAGAAGTGGGAGGCAGCAATCAGAAGATTGTTGTTCTCTCGCGCGAAGTCAACTCCGGAACCCATGTTTATTTTAAAGAACATGTGCTAAGAAAGTTAGATCCCAATAGTAAAGAGGAGTTTGCTCCGGGAGCTTTACTATTGTCTTCTTCCCAGGCGATTGCTGATGAGGTGGCGGGTAATTCATCCGCTATCGGTTATTATGGCATGGGGTATATCAGCAGTAAGCAGAAACATATTGATGTCGCTCAAAATGAAAAATCTGCCTATATCAATCCAAATATTGAGAATGTCATCAGCGGAAAATACCCGATCTCCAGGCCGCTTTTTTTATATACCAATGGACAGCCGCAGGGGTTAATTAAGAAATTCGTGGATTATACTCTATCCAAAGAAGGCCAAGGAATTGTCATTAAAACAGATTTTGTCCCTATTAAATAAAAGTTATTAACAGGCGTAGGGGAGGTTTAAACCTCCCCTGCGTTGTGAATAACTTTGCGCCGTGAAAAATAATATGAGAAAGTTTAAGGAATTTATCATCCAGAAGCTAATCCTGATTTGCGGGTTAGCTTCTATTTTTTTTGTAATTCTTATTTTTCTGTTTTTAACCAAAGAAGGATTGGCGGTATTTAAGTCCGTTACTCCGGTTAATTTTATATTTGGTAAGAGTTGGTATCCTATCTCTGAACCTGCGCAACTAGGAATATTGCCGTTAATCTTGGGTTCGCTTATGGTAACCTTGGGCGCGGCAATCATCTCTATTCCCATTGGCGTAGCCTGTGCGGTTTATATCGCTGAAATTGCTCCGCTGAAAATTAAAGAGATCTTGAAAGCGGGGATCGAACTGTTAGCTGCTATTCCCAGCGTGGTTTTAGGTTTTATCGGTATGGTGACCCTGGTTCCCTGGGTTAAGAGCACATTTCATTTGCCCACGGGTTTAACTGCTTTATCCGGATCAATAATCCTAGCTTTTATGGCGATGCCAACCATCGTTTCGGTTGCCGAGGATGCGTTGTATTCGGTGCCCAAAAGTTATAAAGAAGGGGCATTTGCTTTAGGGGCCACACATTGGCAAACGATTTATAGAGTCCTGCTACCGGCTGCCTCTTCAGGAATTGTTGCGGCGGTCATGTTGGGTATCGGCCGCGTAATTGGCGAGACCATGGCGGTAATGATGATTACAGGAAATGCTGCAGTAATTCCTCAGAGCATTCTTGTGCCGGTACGTACTTTAACTGCGACTATTGCCGCGGAGATGGGTGAGGCGGTAGTGGGCAGTGAACATTATTTCGCTTTATTTGCTATTGGTATAGTTTTATTTATTATGAGTTTTATCATTAATGTTACTGCTGACCTATTTTTACATAAAAGAAAATAATGCGTAATACACAAAGATCACAAAAAATCGCCTTTTTCCTTCTATTTTTATCCACGCTTTTAATTGTTTTGCCGGTGGGGTTAATCGTAGTAATTATTGTGCAAAAAGGCTTACCGGCGATTAATTGGCAATTTTTATCCGATATTCCGCGTCAGGGGATGCGAGCCGGTGGAATATTCCCGGCGATTGTCGGGACTTTTTATCTAGTTTTTGGGGCAATATTTTTTGCTTTACCGATTGGATTATTGGCTGCTGTGTATTTAAGCGAATACGCCAAAGACAATCTGCTTAACCGGATAATCAAACTGGCAATTATTAACCTTTCCGGAGTGCCTTCGGTAGTTTACGGTTTGTTTGGCCTGGCGTTGTTTGTAGTTTTTTTGAAATTCGGAGCTTCGATTTTATCCGGTTCGCTTACTTTGGGGATTATGATCTTGCCGATAATTATTACTACTTCCCGAGAGGCTTTAGAGAGTGTTCCGCAGTCATTTCGTGAAGTCAGCCTCTCACTGGGGACAAGTAAGTGGCAAACTATCCGGCATATTGTTTTGCCCAATGCCATACCGGGAATTTTAACCGGTACGATCTTGGGCTTAGGCCGGGCAGCCGGAGAGACAGCCCCGATACTTTTTACGGTGGCCGCTTTTTATCTGCCGCGGCTTCCCAAATCTGTTTTTGACCAGGCTATGGCGCTGCCGTATCACTTGTATGTAATTTCCACCCAGGTGCCTAATGTCGATGAAAAAGTGCGTTATGGCACGGCGTTAGTTTTATTATTTTTAGTTTTAGTAATGAATCTGGTGGCCATAATTATCCGGTATAATTTCAGGAAGAAAAAGAAATGGTAAGGAGAATAAATCTGTCAAATTTTAAATTATTAAATTTTGCGGGTCCTGTCTTGGGTATTTTCTAGCGCTGACGCGCGTCGAAAACACCCAAGCCACCCGCAAAATTGACCAGCTCAAAATTTGTCAGATTTATTTAAAGGAGAGTTACGGTGGTAAAGTTTAGCGCTAAAGATTTAAATATTTGGTTTGGGCAGATTCATGCTTTAAAAGGTGTGAATATTGAGATCCAGGCCAATGAAATTTTAAGCGTAATCGGGCCATCTAATAGCGGAAAGACTTCTTTTTTGCGCATGCTTAATCGTTTAAATGATCTGTGTCCTGGTTTTAAGATGGGCGGCGGGTTGGAATACGATAATGCAGATATCAGAAAATTAGATGTGGAGGTTTTACGTAAAAAAGTGGGCATGGTTTTTGCCCTACCTTTACCGTTACCTTTATCCATTTTTGAAAATATAGCTTATGGCGTTAAGATGCACGGAGAGAAGAATCGCCAGAAAATTTCCGCGATTGTTGAGCGCGCACTTAGGCAGGCATATATCTGGGAGGAGGTTAAAGACCGGTTGGATGTTTCCGCTTTCAAATTATCCGGAGGCCAGCAGCAGCGCCTTTGTATCGCCAGGACCTTGGCGGTGGAACCGGATGTTATTTTATTTGATGAACCTTGTTCCGGGCTGGATCCGATCTCTACCGCTAAAATAGAAGAAGCTATGCTTAAATTAAAAAAAGATTACACCTTAGTTTTAGTGACGAATAATGTAAAGCAGGCAGCCAGAGTAGGGGATCGTACCGCTTTCTTTTTATCTGGGGAGCTAGTGGAGTTAGATAAAACGGAAAAAATATTTACGGCACCCAGCGATCAGCGCACAGATGACTATATCAGAGGGAAATTCGGATAATGGCGGATATTAAGGTAAGTAATTTAAATTTATGGTATGGTGATTTTCAGGCGTTAATTAACGTGAATGCGTATTTTGCGCAGAAGCAGATTACTGCCATGATCGGCCCCTCGGGTTGCGGTAAATCCACGCTGCTGCGGGTTTTTAACCGCATGAATGACCTTATTGAAGGGGTGCGTGTAAGCGGTGAAGTGTTAATTGACGCAGAAAATATTATTTCCGAAAAGACGGATTTAGTTAGTTTGCGTAAGAAGGTAGGGATGGTTTTTCAGCGGCCTAATCCATTCCCCTTGTCGATTTATGAAAATATTGCTTTTGGCCAGAGGGTGCATGCTGAGGGCCTGACTAGATTTAAACTCGATGAAGTGGTTCAGGTTAGTTTGAGGTCTGTCCTTTTATGGGATGAGCTAAAAGATAAACTTAATAAATCTGCCTTAACTTTATCGCTGGAACAGAAGCAGAGGCTTTGTATTGCCAGGCTGATTGCGGTTAAACCGGATATTTTGCTGATGGATGAGCCATGTTCTACGCTTGATCCGCAGGGCACTAGCCGCATTGAAGAATTGATGCGTGAACTAAAAAATAATTATACAATTATAATTGTAACGCATAATATGCAGCAAGCAGCGCGGGTTTCAGATGAAACAGGTTTTATGCTTTTAGGGGAGTTAGTGGAGTTTGGCAAGACCCAGGATATTTTTACTAATCCTAAGGATAAAAGAACAGAAGATTATATTACCGGCAGATATGGTTAAGACACCCGGCGCTTATTTGAATTGCGCCGGTGTTGTGTCTCCTACACAAGGAGGTGTTTAATGTTAAGACACTTAGATGAAGAATTAAAAGGATTGCACAAAGATATTTTAAGGATGGCGGTTTTTGCTCAAGAGTCAATTTTTAAGTCTATCGAGTCCTTAAAAAACCGGGACCAGTCCTTAGCTCAGGCAGTAATCGATAATGATAATAATATCGATGAGCTGGAGTTGGCTATCGATGAAAAATGCATCGATCTTATCGCTCTCTATCAGCCGATGGCCGGGGATTTAAGATATATTACTACCGGGATGAAGATTAACGCGGAATTAGAGCGGATTGCCGATATTGCTTTGGATATTTCACAAAAATCCCTGGAATTAATGAAGAAACCGCTGCTTAAACCGTTAGTTGATATTCCCAAGCTTTCCCAGGTTGCCCAGGATATGGTGCGTGATGCTATTGATGCTTTTGTAAAAAGAGATGCCCGTCTTGCCCGTCAGGTAGTTTTAGCGGATTCTGAAGCTGACCGGCTGCGGAATTTAGTGCAGGAGGAGTTGATTAATGAATACTTAGCGCGTGATCCTAAAACCGCAGATCGGGCGGTAGCCTTATTACTTATTGCCCGCTATTTAGAACGGATTTGTGACCACACTACTAATATTGCCGAAGATGTAATTTATATGGTTGAAGCAAAAGTAGTCAAGCATCATCCTGAAGAGCTTAAGTAGGCCTGCCAAGACACTATAATAAACCCTGCGGACTTTTATCAATTACAGTAGGGTGGGTTTAAACCCACCCTACTATTGTTAATAAGCAGTAGGGGAGGTTTAAACCTCCCCTACTGTTGAAAGTCAGTAGAGTTCTTGACAACGTATCTATCAATCTCTCCTTGACCCGGTTACTAGTTGTGCTATTATAAATCAAATTATTCGTAATGGGGAAGGCCATTCCAGTGTTTTGAATATGAAAAATAAGGTTATTTCATGGATCAATCAAAAAGTTAAGGATTCCGGGGCCAAGGGAATAGTTTTGGGGCTTTCCGGAGGCATAGATTCTGCCGTAGTCGCGGCTTTAGCTAAAGCCGCTGTGGGTAAAAATAATTTACTGGTTCTTTTTATGCCCTGTAACAGTAATCCGCAGGATTTAAAAGACGCAAAATCAGTTGCCCGCAAGTTAGGGCTTAAATCAAAACTTGTGGATTTATCCGCAGTTTATAATAATTTTCTGAAAGTTTTGCCCGGGGCAATCAGCCTGGCGCGGGGAAATCTTAAGCCGCGCCTGCGCATGAGCACGCTTTATTATTTTGCGAATAAGCTGAATTATCTGGTTTGCGGCACCGGAAACAAATCGGAACTCTTAGTCGGGTATTTTACTAAATACGGCGATGGGGGAGTAGATATCCTGCCGATTGCGGATTTATTTAAACGCCAGGTGCGCCAGCTGGCCCGAGAGTTAAAAATACCGCAGGCAATAATTACCAAGGCCCCTACTGCCGGGCTTTGGCATGGCCAAACTGACGAAGGGGAGATGGGCATAACTTATGATGAATTGGATGATATTTTGGATAGATTCTGTAACCATAAAAAACAGGTTGCCGGCAGCAAAAAAGTTGACAAAGTGAAAAGAATGTATAAAAATTCAGAGCATAAAAGAAAAGGCGCAGATATCTGCCACATTTAACGAAGGAGTTGGAAATGGATGAGATCTTAGAAATTTTAGAGAAGGACGGCCGGGCAAGCGTAGAAGATATTGCCAGGATGATTCGGAAGAAACCGCTGGATGTAAAAAAGGCAATTAAGAAATACGAGAAAGAGGGGGTAATCCTAAAATATAAAGCGGTAATCAATAAAGATTTGATTAGAGATTCCGAGTCTGAAGTCCGGGCATTAATTGAGGTAAACATTGTTCCGCAGAAGGACCTGGGTTTTGAGAAGATTGCCGAGCGCATCTATTCATTTCCCGAGGTAACCAGCTGTTATCTGATCAGCGGGACATATGATTTATTAGTAGTGGTGGAAGGCAAGAACCTGCATACGGTTTCAAATTTTGTGGCAGAGAAACTTTCCTGCCTGGAAAATGTGCGCGGAACAGCCACGCACTTTTTATTAAAGAAGTATAAGGAAGACGGAGTAATCTTAAAGCAGAAGCCGGAGAATAAAAGGATAGCGATATCCTATTAAAAACTAGGGGACGGTTCTCTACCGAGAACCGTCCCCGGGATTTCAAATGAAAATATCAAAAGTTGTAGAAAAAATGCAGCCATCGGGAATCCGGGCATTCTTTGATTTAGTGCTGGGGATGAAGGAGGTTATCTCCTTAGGAGTAGGGGAACCGGATTTTGTTACTCCCTGGCAGATTCGCGAGGCGGGAATTTATTCCCTGGAGCAGGGTTTTACCAGCTATACCTCAAATAAGGGGCTGTATAAACTGCGTTTAGGAATCCACCGTTTTTTAAAAAGTGAATATGGCCTGGAGTATTGCCCGGATGAGGAGATATTAATTACCGTGGGGGTCAGCGAAGGCCTGGACCTTATCTTGCGGGCGATCATTAACCCGAATGATAAAATATTAATTCCTCAGCCCAGTTATGTTTCCTATGGGCCGGTTACCGAGCTTGCCGGCGGCACCCCGGTTTATATTGATACTTCCAAAGATGGATTCAAAATCACGCCCAGGCTTTTGGAGAAACATATTGATAAGAAAACCAAAGGTATTGTTTTAAATTATCCCACCAATCCTACCGGTGTTTCGTATCGGCGTAAGGAGTTAGAAGAAATAAATAAAGTTTTATTAAAACATAAAATACTTTGTATCAGCGATGAAGTTTATGGCGACCTGACTTATGATTTTGAGCATGTTGCTTTTTCAACTTTACCGGGTGCCAAGAAAAATACGGTTTATTTTAACGGATTTTCCAAGTCCTACGCGATGACCGGCTGGCGCGTAGGTTTTGCCTGCGGCCCGAAAGAGATTATCGCGGCGATGACCAAGATTCATCAATATACGATTATGTGCGTGCCGATTACCAGCCAGATGGCGGCAGCAGAGGCTTTGGTTAGCGGGAGAAGGTCGGTAGAGCAGATGAAACGCGAATATAACCGCAGGCGGGAGCTGATGGTGGCGGAATTAAATTCCTTGGGATTAAAATGTTTTCGGCCTCAAGGCGCTTTTTATGTCTTCCCTTGTATAAAAAGCTCAGGTTTAAGTTCTTTGGAGTTTTCACGCAAACTTTTAGAAGAGGAAAAAGTAGCAGTTGTCCCGGGCACGGCTTTTGGGGCTTGCGCCGAAGGCTATATCAGGATTTCTTATGCTTCAAGTATGGATAATCTCAAGGAAGCCTTAAGCAGGATAAAGAGATTTTTGGGGAAAAGAATATAATGGCGGCTAAGAAGAAAGAAAACTTTGGAGTTTATGTAAAGCAGATTGAGGCCATTTCGAAAGTGGCAAATTTACTTACTTCAGGAATGTATTTGGGGGAGCTTTTGCGTTTAGTGGTACAGGTCACCGCTGAAATTATGAACTCTAAAATTTCCTCATTGTTGCTTCTTGATCCGGAAAAGAAAGAACTGATAGTTAAAGCTACGCAATCAATATCTGAGGCTTACAATAAGAAGCCGAATATCCGCTTAGGCGAGGGTATCGCCGGCGCGGTGGCTCAAGATAATAAGCCGATATGCATCCTGGATGTTAAGAGTGACGCCCGTTATCTAAACCAAGATGTGGCTAAGAAAGAAGGTCTCTGCTCTTTGGCCTGTGTTCCGCTGGCAGTGAAGGGCAGAGTTATCGGAGTGCTTAACTGTTATACTTCCAAGAAGCATAAATTTTCCAAGCATGAATTGGATCTCCTGACTGCTCTGGCTAATCAAGCGGCAATTGCCATTGAAAATGCGGAACTTAATTTACGCGCGCATTCGGCAGAAGAGGCCTTAACTACGCGCAAGCTCGTGGAGAGGGCCAAAGATATTCTCTCTCAGGATGCCAATATTTTGCCTGCGGAAGCATACCGTTTAATCCAGAAGCAAAGTATGGATATGCGTAAGTCTATGCGCGAAGTTGCAGAAGCCATACTTCTGGCCAAAGACATAAGAGGTAAAAAATAAATTCCTGCTTGACAAAAGCAGGTAATAGAGTATACTTATCTTAAATACAGCGTTGTAGCAAAAGACAGAGGAGTCTTCTGGCGGAAAGTACCGCAGAAGACTTTTTCATTTTGTCAGGACTAAGGCGTCCTTACCCTAAGCAAAGGGTGGGGACGTTTTTGTT
>JAUYBI010000066.1 GCA_030693145.1 Candidatus Omnitrophota bacterium | reverse complement strand
TACAAGTATGGCACAAAAAACAGTGCACTTTTAAATTGTAACTCCCTTTAAAAACAGTGCACTTTTAATTGGGAGATGACACCATTTTCTTTTTCGCTTGCAATTACCGGGTGTTTGTGATAATTTAATAAATCTCCCAATTTTTATCAACCCAATTAATATAAAGGATTAAAGTTATGAGTACGCAGCATTTTACGGATCTTAATTTTAAGCAGGAAGTGTTGGAATCGGATTTGCCGGTTTTGGTGGATTTTTGGGCTTCCTGGTGCGGCCCCTGCAAGGTGATTGCACCTTTAATTGATGAGATGGCTAAAGAATACGCGGGTAAAATGAAGATTGGTAAAGTGGATGTTGACGCCAGTCCCAAGATTGCTACTAAATATGGAGTAATGTCTATTCCCACAATTATATTCTTTAAAAAAGGCAAGGTTATGAATCAGCTCGTGGGGGCAGCCAGTAAGCTGGATTTGAAACGTAAAATAGAGGAAAATTTTTAATGCGCAAGATTTTTATTGCCGCCACTAAACAAAATGACGGCAAGACAACGGTCTCTTTGGGAATAATCCGGAACTTACAGCAAAAATTCGGTAAGGTGGGTTTTATCAAACCCATCGGCCAGCGTTATCTGGAGGAAGAGGGTTTAAGGATTGATGAGGATTCTATTCTTATTGAAAAGGTTTGCGGAATAAAAAGCGGGCTTAAAGACATGAGCCCGATTGCGGTAGAGAGAGGTTTTACCGAAAAATATATTAACAAACCGGATAAAAAAAATATCAGTGATCAGATTCAGGACGCTTTTCGCCGGGTTTCTAAAAACCAGGAGTTAGTGGTAATTGAAGGCACGGGGCATGCCGGAGTGGGATCGGTATTTGATCATTCTAATGCTACGGTGGCCAAGCTTTTAGGTTCAAAAGTTATTATTATCTCTTCCGGAGGAGTGGGCCGGCCGATTGATGAGATTATTTTAAATAAGTCTCTTTTTGAGAAAGAGGGAGTTAAGGTTTTAGGGGTAATTGTAAATAAAGTTTTACCAAATAAGTTTGATAAAATTAATCGATTGGTAAGAAAAGGCTTGGAGAGAAAAGGGATCCAGGTTTTAGGAGTCCTGCCTTATGACCCCATGTTGGCCCGGCCAACCATTGAGCAAGTTTTAGAGGAAACAGATTTTGAAATTCTTTGCGGAGGCGAATATTTGGAACGCTCGGTGGCTAAAGTGATTGTTGCGGCCATGGAGCCGCGTGATGCTGAGCGCTATATTAGTGAAGACAGCCTGATGATTACTCCCGGCGACAGGGAAGATATGATTATGATTGCGCTGCGTTGTTTTCGCGATTCCGGTAATAAGAAATTAAAGATTTGCGGAATAGTTTTAACCTGTGGTATCACTCCGGAACCGCCGATCATGGAGCTTTTAGTTAAGGCGAACATCCCGGTGCTCTTAGCTAAATCTGATACCTATGACGTGGCGACTTGCGTGCATGATATAACGGTAAAGATTAGGCCCTGTGATAAGGATAAAATTGACGCAGTAGAAAAGTTGATTAAGGAGAATATCGATTTTAAAAAAATTTTGAAAGGGATTTAAAATGAATGCTATAAGTAAGATTCGCAAACAAGCAGCAGCCAAAATTAAAACGATCGTCCTGCCGGAATACGACGACGCGCGCACCCTGGAAGCAGCGGAAATTATCCGTAAAGAAGGATTGGCTAATCCGCTGGTTTTAACTCCGGAGGTGATTGATAGGCATCAAAAAGAAAGGTATATTCAGGAATATTATAAACTTTATCAATCCAAAGATATCGATTTAGATACGGTAAAGAAGCTCTTTTCCGATAATCTTTATTACGCGGCGATGATGACGCACGAAGGCAAGGCGGATGGTTTAGTTGCCGGCGCAATGCATACCACTGCGGATGTGGCGCGCGCTTGTATCCGTTGTATTGGTTTAGATGAGCGATTTACTATCGCCTCGAGTTGTTTTATCATGGATGTGCCGAATTGCCAGTATGGGGATAAGGGGACATTTATCTTTGCCGATTGCGGGGTGATCCCGGATCCGAATGCCCGGCAATTATCCTGTATTGCCTTTACTGCCGCGGAATTAGCTTCCAAAGTATTGAACCTTACTCCGCGGGTAGCTTTTTTAAGCTATTCTACTAAAGGGTCAGCCAAAACTAAATCTGCGGAAAAAATTGCCGAAGCTTTAGCTTTACTTAAAACACTTTCGCCGTCGATATTAGCCGATGGGGAACTGCAGGCGGATGCGGCAATTGTTCCTGAAGTAGCCAATATAAAATGCCCGGACAGCCCGATTAACGGAGAAGCCAATGTGCTTATTTTTCCTAATCTGGAAGCTGGTAATATTACCTATAAATTAGTGCAGCGCTTAAGCGGCTGCCGGGCGATCGGCCCGTTATTTTTAGGTTTAAATAAACCCGCCAGCGATTTATCACGCGGCTGTTTTACTGAGGATATTGTGGATAGCGTAGCCGTTACGGCCATCAGGGCGCAATAATGAAAATATTAGTTATTAATAGCGGAAGTTCGTCAATTAAATATAAGCTTTTTGATATGCCTTCTGAACATTTAGTCAAAAAAGGCGTAATTGAACATATCGGCGAAGAGGGCTCAAAATTTAGTAATCATTACTCCGGCTTAAAAATAATACTTCAGGAAACCAAGCTGGTGGAAGCGGTGGGGCACCGGGTGGTGCACGGAGCCGAAGATTTTAATAAACCGGCTTTGGTGGATAAGCGCGTAATCCAAGGAATTAAGAAATGCTGCGCTATCGCCCCTCTACATAATCCGGCTAACCTTTCCGGGATACTCGCGACTCAGAAGCTTTTGCCCGGCGTAAAGCAGATTGTGGTTTTTGATACAGCTTTTCACCAAAGCATTCCGGAATACGCTTTCATCTATGGGCTGCCTTATGATTATTATCAGAAATTAAGGGTCAGGAAATATGGCTTTCACGGCACCAGCCATGAATATGTCGCGCTAGAAGCCAGCCGTATTCTTAAAAGGCCGCTGAATAAATTAAAATTGATCACTTGTCATTTAGGTAATGGCTGTAGTATTACCGCTATCCTCCGGGGCAAATCCGTAGATACGAGTATGGGGTTTACGCCCTTAGAGGGTTTGGTGATGGGCACGCGTTGCGGTGATGTTGATCCGGCTTTGATCACGCATATCATGCGTAAAAAGAATTTAGATACTAAGCAAATGGACCGTATTTTAAATAAAGAGAGCGGATTAAAAGGAATATCCGGTATCAGTAATGATATGCGTTTACTTGAAGAAAAAGCAAACGCGGGCAGCCGGCGCGCAAAACTGGCCGTGGATATTTTTGTTTATCGTGTTCGAAAATATATCGGCGCGTATCTATCGGTTCTCGGAGGATTAGATGCTTTAATCTTCACTGCGGGTATCGGGGAGAACCAGCCCTCGGTTAGGAAGAGTATCTGCCAGGGGTTGTTTGATTGTTTAGCGAAGAAGCCGAAGATTATGGTTATTCCTACGAACGAAGAACTAATGATTGCCCGGCAAACTTTTAGGTTAATTAGGCTTGGTCGTTAAAAAGTTGGGCGTCTTGAGGGGAAAAACTCTCCCCCTCGCGGGAGCTCGGGGTCATTTTTCCCCAAGCGCCGGAGGCTGGGGAAAAATGAGGAGAAAAATAAAATGTTAAGGGTGATGTTGAAATCCAAGATCCACCGGGCAACCGTAACCGAAGCCAACCTTTATTATGAAGGCAGTATTACTATTGACGCGGATCTTATTTTAGCCGCGGATATCTTAGAGCATGAAAAGGTAGAAGTGCTTAATCTTAATAATGGTTTGCGGATTGAAACTTATGTGATTAAAGGTAATTCCGGCAGCGGGGTGATTTGTTTAAACGGCCCGGCGGCTCGCGGTTCTTGCCCCGGAGACCAGGTGATTATTGTTTCTTACGTAGCCGTCGAAGATAAAGAGGCCAAAACCATTAAAGCTAAAATCATAAAAGTAGATGCCGGAAATAAAATTAAAGATTAAGGTATTAGGGGATTCTGTTTTAAGAAAAAAAGCTAAGCTGGTTGGGCGGATTACCGATGAACACCGGCGGGTTCTTAGCCAGATGGCCAAGGCGATGTATGATCATTCCGGAATTGGCCTGGCTGCTCCGCAAGTAGGCCAAAGCCTGCAATTAATTGTTGTGGATATCGGAGAAGGCCTTTATAAGTTAGTTAATCCTAAGATTGTAAAGAGCCGGGGCTGCCAGTCAATCAGCGAAGGGTGTTTAAGTGTGCCGGGAGTTTGTGTCAAGGTCAAGCGCGCCAAACAGGTTTGGGTGCAGGCTCAGGATGAAAACAGCCGTTTCCTGGAAATTGCGGCGAAAGATCTTTTTGCCTGTGTGTTACAGCATGAAATCGATCATCTAAAAGGTAAGCTCATCGTTGATTATGCGTCTTTTCTGGATAAATTACGCATTAAAAGAAAATTAGCGTTACTTAGAGATAAAACTAAAGCGGCTAAGCTCTTGTAGGGGAGGTTTAAACCTCCCCTACTGAAGATTATACTAGGGGGTAGATGTGGAGAATTTGGATTTAATCATTATCGGAGGCGGGCCGGCGGGTTTGACCGCGGCACTTTATGCCGGACGCAGCCGCCTGGATACATTATTGATTGAGAAGATGGCTGTTGGCGGCAGGATCCTGATGAGTGAAACAATCGAAAATTATCCGGGTTTTCCCGGAGGAATCTCAACGCTCGAATTGATGGCGCGCATGGAAAAGCAGGTTAAAGAATTGGGAGTAAAAATTGTAAGTGAGCAAGTTTTGGATTTAGACTGTGTGAGCAGGATTATTAATACTGCCGCCGGAAGTTATCAAGCTGGCGCGATTATTATTGCCAGCGGGGCCCGCCCCAGGAAATTAAATGTTCCGGGCGAGGAGCAATATACGGGCCGCGGTGTTTCTTACTGCGCTACTTGTGATGCCCCATTTTTTAAGGGAAAGAAAGTGGTGATTGTGGGAGGGGGTAATGCCGTTGCCGAAGAAGCAATGTATTTGAGCCGTTTTGCCAGCGCGGTAAGCGTAATTCACCGCCGTGGCGATCTGCGTGCTTCGCCAATTTTACAGGAAAGGTTGCGGCAAAACAGCAAAATTAATTTTATTTTAAACAGCATAGTTACGCAAATTAAGGGAGCTGAAAGGCTAGAATCGGTGGTGGTTAAGGATCTCTTAACCGGAAAAGTTAATGATATTGCCTGCGACGGAGTTTTTATTTATATTGGGCATGAACCGGAGACGGTATTTTTGAAGAATAAGTTACAGATGGATGAAGCCGGATTTATCGTGACGGATGAGAATATGGCTACCACCGCTATGGGCGTCTTTGCCTGCGGGGATTGCCGTAAAAAAGGATTTTATCAGGTGATTAACGCTTGCGGTGACGGCGCAGTGGCTGCCGATTCTGCTTATAAATTTATAGTAAATCAAAAGGGGAAATAAATGGGAAAAATTCCGACTACCAATAAAAAATTGATGGAATGGGTAAATACAATGGCTAAGCTTTGCGCGCCTGAGCGCGTTGTCTGGATTGACGGCTCTGATGAGCAGAGATTAGTGTTAGAAAAAGAATCCGTGGATTCCGGAGAGTTAATCCGTTTAAATCAGGAAAAACTACCGGGTTGTTTTTTGCACCGCACTGCTCAGGATGATGTTGCCCGCACTGAACATCTGACTTTTATTTGCACCAAAAAGAAACATGATGTTGGGCCGAATAATAATTGGATGTCTCCGGCTGCAGCCTACAGAAAGGCTAGGGCAATATTTAAGGGTGCGATGGCCGGAAGAACGATGTATGTTATTCCTTTTTCTATGGGGCCGGTGGGCTCGCCTTTTAGTAAGATTGGGGTGGAGTTGACGGATTCACGTTATGTAGTTTTGAACATGTTAATTATGACCCGTTGCGGAGAGCCGGTTTTAAGGCAGCTTGAAAAAGATGATGATTTCACTAAGTGCCTGCATTCCAAGGCCAAGTTAGATATTAAGAAACGATTGATCTTGCATTTCCCGGAAGATAATACTATTTGGAGCGTAGGTTCCGGATATGGCGGCAATGTTCTTCTCGGTAAAAAATGCCTTTCTTTACGTATTGCTAGTTTTGTGGCCAGGAAAGAAAAATGGATGGCAGAACATATGTTGATTATGGGTATTGAAGAACCTAATGGCCATATTGAATATATTACCGCGGCTTTTCCCAGCGCCTGCGGTAAAACAAATTTAGCCATGTTGATTCCTCCCGAAGGGCTTAAAAATAAAGGCTATCGAGTCTGGACAGTGGGTGATGACATCTCCTGGATGCGGGTAGATTCCGATGGTTCTCTTTGGGCGATTAATCCTGAAACAGGATTTTTTGGAGTTGCCCCCGGCACAAATTCTCATGCCAATCCAAATATGGTAGAAACCATCAAAAAAAATACTATTTACACAAATGTCCTTTTAAAACCGGATAATACGGTTTGGTGGGAGGGTGCGGATGGAGAGGTGCCTAGTGAGGGTATTGATTGGAAAGGTAGTCCCTGGAAACCGAATACTTTGGATGCTGAAGGCAAGGTAATTAAGGGTGCGCATCCTAATGCGCGCTTTACTACTCCCATTGTGAACTGTCCTTCAGCTTCCTTCAGGTTGGAACAGCATCATGGAGTGCCGATCTCTGCGATTATCTTTGGCGGCAGGCGTCAGCATGTTGCTCCGCTGGTATATGAGGCATTTAACTGGCGGCACGGCGTATTTGTGGGAGCGACAATGGGGTCGGAATTAACTGCTGCCCAAGTAGGTAAATTGGGCCAAGTGCGCAGGGACCCGATGGCTATGCTTCCTTTTTGCGGTTATAATATGGCGGAATACTTTAGGCATTGGTTAAATATGGGCAAGCTGATGGCTAAGCCGCCGAAAATATTCCACGTCAATTGGTTCAGGATGGATGAACAGGGTAAATTCCTT
>JAUYBI010000059.1 GCA_030693145.1 Candidatus Omnitrophota bacterium | reverse complement strand
TGTATCGGAAAATAATTAAAGCTGATTTTCTTTATTATTAACAATAGTAGGGTGGGTTTAAACCCACCCTACTATTGTTAGCCTACTATTGTTAGCCAACTTTTATCAATTACAGTAGGGGAGGTTTAAACCTCCCCTACTGTTGAAAGTCAGCAGAGTTTTTGCCCAGAGTTCTTGACAGAGAAAAACCTATTGCAGAAAGAGGGTTTTCATTAGATAATATGCTAGATAATTTTGTTATTTCATTAAGGAACTTTTAGATGGATAAAGCTAAGATTGAAAAAGCGGTGCGCCAGATTTTAGAAGCAATCGGTGAGGATCCCCAAAGGAAGGATCTCTTAGAAACACCGCGCCGGGTCGCGGAAATGTACGAGGAAGTCTTCTCCGGGATTAAGCAGGATCCGGAAAAAGAGCTGGAAGTTATTCTGGAGCAAAAGCACCATGAGATTGTGCTTCTGCGGGGAGTACCTTTGGCCAGTATGTGTGAACATCATTTTTTACCTTTTGTAGGCAAGGTGAGTGTCGCTTATATACCTAAAAACGGCAGGGTAACCGGCTTAAGCAAATTGGTGCGGGTTATTGAAATTTTAGCGCGCCGGCCGCAGGTTCAAGAAAGGTTGACTACTCAGATCGCTGAGATCATTATGTCTAAATTAAAACCATTGGGGGCGATGGTGGTTATCGAAGCCGAACACATGTGCATGTCTATCCGCGGGGTAAGAAAACCCGGGACGATGACGGTAACCAGCGCCGTGCGCGGGATTTTTAAAGAGAATGAGAAGACCCGTTCCGAAGCGCTGGCTTTAATGCGGCAGTGATTTTCAGAGTGTCATCCCCGTGAAAACGGGGATCTGGATTCCCGCTTCCGCGGGAATGACAATAGAGGGGGAGTATAAATTGAAAAAGATTACAATCATTCTACTGGCTGTATTATTTTTATCCGGCTGCGCTACTTATAAATTTCAGAAGCCTACTGCCTCCGGCGCCCGGGGCTATTTGGCCTGTTATGATGGCGAGCCTATTTTAGAATATACTGTGGGCAAAGAAAAATCCCTGCCGGATTTAAATTTAGCCAAGGAGCGTTTTAAACGCCGCAGGCCTACCGTGGAGCATTATTGTAAACAGATGGGGAAGATTGAGCCGCGTTTAAAAGCATTCTTCTGGGATCCTCCGGTAATGATTGCCGGATTTTTGGGCGGAGTTTTACGCTGGCCGTTTATTGCCGTGGCAGATTATAAATATAACCATAACCCTAAATATAAAGCCAGGATGGATAAGCTGGATGAAGATAGAGAAGCATTGGAAGCAGCGCGCGTAGATAGTTTAAGGAAAAAACTTGATGCTTATATTGTTGAAGATTTATCTAAAGAATCTTTGCCGCAGGGTGTAGCTGCAGCCGCTCCGGTATTACCGGCAGCTCAGGCGAAGGCTCCTGCGGTTGTTCAGCCGCCAGTAGAAATTAAGCCCGTTGTTTCCAAAGAAGCACCGGTAGCTAAGGTAGTATTAGAACCGCCAGTGGCAGTGATTATCGCCCAGCCTGCCAAAGGTTACTCTCCTCTGAAGGTAAATTTCTCCGGTCAGAAATCATATTCTAAGTCCGGGAAGATTGTTTCTTATCTTTGGGATTTTGGTGACGGTGATATTTCCACTAAAAAAAATACTGAGAATATCTTTTGGAGCGCTACTTTTGGCGCGCGCAATTTTACCGTTACTCTCTCCGTAAGAGATGATACTGGTGCTGTTTCCAGTACTACCGCCATAATCGAAGTCTCCACCCCCTAAATAAAGGCGAAACAGTTTCCCGGTTAATCGGGAAATGGGGTCAAGTTGAGCTTAAAAAATATTCTAAAAATATTCTAACCAGGTTAGAAAGTTCTCATTCTAACCTGGTTAGAATTGAAGGAAAGATAAGTGAATAGGTTTTTTGTCTTATTTCTTCGGTATCACCCAAACTCGTGTAAATTTCTGGTGTATCCAGTAAATCATCTTTTATGCCTTTCAAGTAAAAATGGGTTCCTGAATATGGCCATTCCGTAGGATCTTTACATAAACCTGCCTTAACCGGGTTTAAATCTATATATCGCATAACCGCCAGCAGTTGAGCATCATTCTTTACTAATTCGCCATAAAACCTGTCTTCCCAGAAATGACCCCTTCTGATGTAATGTTCGTTATACCAGCGTGCATACCATCTATTTATGGAATGCATAATTTGTGAAATATTGGTGGTAGTAAATAGCTTGATAAGCAGATGTATATGATTATTCATAATCGAATAATCATATAATAAGAAACCATGTTTCTCTTTGCACTTTTTTAGGATGAATTTGTATTTGATAAAATCGAGTTCGTTTTTAATGAGGAGCTCTTTATTATTACATCGTGTAACAATATGGTAGATTGCATCCACACAGTTAAATCTTTCCCGTTTTGCATGAGTAATTGTTGATGTCATATTCTTATATCCCCCAGTCTAACCAGGTTAGATTTCTGAGATTTCTGTTCCTAAGTTAAGAAGGCGCGGTCTAGGGAGCGGTATTGGATGGCTTCGGCAATATGTTCAGGCAGGATATTCTCACTTCCCGCTAAGTCACTTACAGTTCGAGCCACCTTGAGTATTTTGTCATAAGCCCTTGCCGATAAAGCTAATTCTGTTATCGCCATCCGCAATAACTCCTGGGCCTCTTTATCCAAAACACAGTATTCCCGGATTAATTTGTTAGGCATTTGGGCATTACAAAATATTCCTCCAGGCCCAAATCTTCGCTGTTGGATTGCGCGGGCATTTTCCACGCGCTGCCGGATTATTCTTGATGGCTCCGCGTCCCGGGTATCTGCTAATTCCCGGTATTTTACCTGCGGAATTTCGATATGCAGATCAATTCTGTCCAGCAGGGGCCCGGAAATTTTCCCTAAGTAACTTCTGATCTTCGCCGGGTTACAGTGGCAGGCCTTCTGCGGGCTAAAATAATTACCGCAGGGGCAAGGATTAAGCGCGGCCACTAAAATAAAGCAGGCGGGAAAAATCAGTGTTCTTTTTATGCGGCTGATACAGATTAGATTATCCTCCAAGGGTTGCCTTAATGCCTCCAGGGCCTTGCGGTTGAATTCCGGCAGCTCATCCAGGAATAAAACTCCGTAATGCGCCAAGCTTATTTCTCCGGGCTTAGGTAGGTTGCCTCCGCCGATTAAAGCGACATCTGAGATGCTATGATGCGGAGAGCGAAAAGGCCGGGTTCCGATAAAACCATCTTTGTTTAACAATGCGCCGGCTACGGAGTGGATTTTGGTTATCTCCAGGGTCTCTGCTAAGGAAAGGTTGGGCATAATGGTGGGGATTCTTTTAGCGAGCATGGTTTTGCCGCTTCCCGGAGGGCCGATCATCAAAATATTATGCCCCCCGGATACCGCTACCTCCAGGGCTCTTTTGGCAAAATATTGCCCTTTGACTTCGGAAAAATCCAAAGTGTAATTTGCGTTATTTTTGAGAATTTGGTTAATTTCTAATTTAAGGGGCTGTCGGGAAGCGGGGTCGGCTAAAAATTGGACAACTTCTTTTAAACTTTTTAGCGGCCAGGCAGATATTTCTGACACAATTGCCGCTTCTTTGGCATTTTCTTCAGGGAGAACAAGGTTTTTTATGGGGAATTTAGCCAGGGTTAAACTTATCGTTAAAACGCCATGTACCGGCCGCAGCTGCCCATCTAGGGACAATTCTCCCAGAAAAGAGTAATTTTTAAGAGGATCTTTATTCATCTGTCCGGTGGCTGCCAGAATGCCCAGGGCAATGGCCAAATCAAAGCAGGCGCCTTCTTTCTTAATATCAGAAGGGGCCAGGTTTACCGTTATTCTTTGGGCCGGCCACTGGAATCCCGAATTTTTGATGGCGGAGCGCACTCTTTCCTTGCTTTCCTTGATGGCTGTATCCGCCAGGCCAACCAGGTTTATCGTGGGAAGGCCATGGGCAACATCAATTTCAATTTCCACCGGATAGGCCCCTAGGCCCAGAAGGCCAAAACTGTAAGCTTTAGAAATCATGTCTTCTCCTTTTAGTTGTCAGTAGGGTGGGTTTAAACCCACCCTACTATTGTTAATAATTTCCCCCTACTAAAGCAATAGACGCACAGAACCCAATAATCTAACAGGTTTTTAAGGGAAAAATACCTTGCTTTTTAGGTGGAGAATTATATAATATGAGGTTATGAATAAGGGTGCGATTAAGAATCTAGTGTTTATTTTATTGTTAGGTATTGCTGCTTTTAGCATGGTTAGGTACGTAAGTGAATTAAAGGCAAGATTCAGGCTCCAGGATAGTTTAACTCAGGCTGAGGGTAAAGCCGCCGCATTGATACAAGAGAAACAAAACTTATTGCAAGAGTTAGAGAAAGAGAAAGAGTTTAATCGGCAGTTGGCGGCCAAGAACGCAAATCTTAAGGTTTATTTAAAGGCAAGTAACAATAGGGTGAGGCGTCTTTTCCGGGGTGATTCCAAAACTAAAGATGAGCTTGAAGAGATAAACGCTAAGTTTGCGGTATTAAAGGCGGAAAACAGGGCGTTGATTGATAGCCGTAAACGCAGTTATTTAGAAAATGAACAGTTTAAATTAAAACTGGGTTCGGTGGTGGAGTTAAAAAAGGCAATCCGGGAATTAAGAGCGAAGAAATCTATAGGCCCGGACTTAGGAACAGAAGGAAATCAGGGGTTTTTGATCAAGGATGGGCGGTCCACTTTAGAGAAAATTAAGATTGAAGTTGTTCCCGCGCCGTATAAATCCCCAGGGGATTATTCGGTCCCGGCAAAAACTAAAGAATAATGAGAGATTTTTTTGCAGAGGTATATAGAAATAAGATTCTGATGACCACCATTTCTGCCTGGTTAATTGCCCAGACGATTAAAGTGGCTATCGGAGTATTTCAGAAAAAGAAGTTTGATTTTCGTTTATTTATCGGAAGCGGAGGGATGCCTTCTGCGCACGCCGCCGGCGCCGCCTGCTTAGGAACAAGCATCGGCTTGCAATGTGGATTTGATAGTGTTTATTTTGCTTTGGCATTTGCTTTTGCGATTGTGGTGATGTTTGATGCTCAGGGGGTACGCCGCTCTACAGGCAAACAAGCTGGCATTTTAAACACGATTATGGATGATATTTACTGGCAGGGCAAAATTCAGGAGATGCGCCTGCGTGAACTGATCGGCCATACTCCGGTAGAAGTAATTATGGGGTTGTTTTTAGGTATTGTTATTGCTTTGATATCTAGAGTTAATTAACAGCAGTAGGGTGGGTTTAAACCCACCCTACTGCTGTTAATAAGCAAGGGAGGCTTTAAGTGAATAAAAAACTTTTAATTATAATTATAGCGGTCTTAGCAATCGCGGGTATTTTTGTTATCTTCAGGAGTAAAAAAATAGACAACAAGGTTCAATCGGCCAAGCCTTCATCCAGGCATAGTTTATCCAACCAAGCGCGCCAGCTTGAAGTTAAGGGCCTTCTGCAGGAGGCCAAGTTATTGTATCAAAAACTGGTCAATGATTTTCCGGAGTCCCCGGAGGTAATGAATTGGCAGAAGAAAACAGAAGACCTGAATATTAAATTACTATTCTCGCCCGCGCTTACGCCCAAAAGCATAATTTATCAAATCCGTCCGGGAGACACCTTAAACAAGATCGCCCGCGAGCATAAAACGACGACGGAACTCATTATGAAAAGCAATAACCTTAATAGCGCGCTAATAATTCCCGGGCGCAAAATTAAAATTTGGAATGCCCCTTTTAATATCTTGGTGGATAAATCGCAAAATATATTGCTACTTAAAAATGGCGAGGAGATTTTTAAGAGCTATATTGTATCTACCGGAAAAGATAATTGTACTCCCGTGGGTACCTTTAAAATTATTAACAAACTCGTTAACCCTACCTGGTTTAAGGCCGGGGCGGTGGTGCCGCCGGAAAGCACGCAGAATGTGCTGGGCACGCGTTGGATGGGTTTTGACCTGGCAGGTTACGGTATTCATGGCACTATCGAACCAAAAGATCTGGGCAAACAAGTGACCCAGGGGTGCGTGCGCCTGAGCAATGCCGATGTCGAGGAGGTCTATAGCATTGTTCCCGTGGGTACCGAAGTTACCATTATCGAATAATATTTATGGCCGGATTAGATTTTGAAAAACCGATTGTAGAGTTAGAGAAAAAAATTCAAGAGCTTAAATCTTTTATGACAGAGAAGAAAATTGATTTGTCCGCCGAGATTAAGAAGCTTGATGATAAGCTGGGGCATTTAAAAAAAGATACCTATATCAATCTCTCCGCTTGGCAGAAAGTCCAGCTTGCCCGCCACCCTTTGCGGCCCTATACCCTGGATTATATCAGTATGATTATGTCGGATTTCGTCCAGTTACACGGCGATCGGCTTTTTAGCGATGATAAGGCGATGATCTGTGGTTTGGCAAAATTGGATAAAAAGAAAGTAATGGTTATCGGGCATCAAAAAGGCCGGGACACCAAAGAAAATTTAAAACGTAATTTTGGCTGCGCGCATCCGGAAGGATACCGTAAAGCTTTACGTTTAATGCAGATGGCAGAAGAGTTTGATTTACCGATTGTAGTTTTTATTGATACGCCCGGGGCATATCCGGGTATCGGGGCTGAAGAACGCGGGCAATCGCACGCGATTGCGCTTAATTTACGGGAGATGATGCGCCTGGCTGTGCCGATTGTGGCCATCGTTATCGGCGAAGGCGGCTCAGGGGGCGCTCTGGGGGTAGGAGTAGCGGATCGCGTCGCGGTACTGGAGAACGCTTATTATTCGGTTATTTCTCCGGAGGGGTGCGCGGCAATTCTCTGGAAGGATGGCGCCAAGGCTCCCCTGGCAGCTGAGGTTTTAAAACTTACCGGCCCGGACCTTTTAAAGATGGGCCTGATTGATGAAATGATCCTTGAACCATTAGGCGGGGCACATCGTGACGTGCAAAAAATCGCGGCGAGTGTTAAAGAAGTAATTTTAAGGAACCTTAAGGAATTAGGATCTCTGGATAAAGAAGAATTACTTAAATTAAGGTATAAGAAATTCAGGTCCATGGGCGTTACCGGATGATGGATCAGGAGCTTATTCTCTTAGGCCTCTTGCGTCAAGGCCCTAAGCATGGTTATGAAATTAAAGTTAAGGTCCGCGAAATACTCTCTTTGTTTGCCGGAGTCCGGTTAAAATCCATATATTACCCTTTAAAAATTTTAGAAAAAAAAGGCCTGCTTGCCAAATCTGTCGTTAAGAAAAGCAAAAGGCCGGCGCGGCTTGTTTATCGCCTTACTCCTGGCGGCAAGGAACGTTTTGAGGAGCTGCTTAATAAAAGCCTGCTGGATTTTAAGCGCCCGCAATTTACTTTGGATTTAAGCCTTTATTTTTTAAGTTATCTGCCGGTAAATTTAGCCCGCCGAAGATTAGCCGCTCGTTTAAGTATTTTAAAAAAGATATCTTTGGGTATCGAAAAGCTGCTTATCTCCAAAGATTTAAAAGGTTCGCTTCCTAACTCCCGGATCTTAGAGCACAATCTCTGCTTATTACGGGCAGAATCCGCGTTTCTAACCTCCTTGCTTAAAAAAATATAAAGTTTGTCATTGCCAAGAGGTGGATCGGTTAGAATCGCAATGGCTGTCTAACCTGGTTAACTTAACTTAGTTAACCAGGTTAGAAGTTCTTTTAAACTGGGGCAAAAGCTGTTGCAAATGCTTAAGATACGACAAATCAATTTAGCTTGTAAAATTAGCTCATAAAAACCCACCAGTTTTTGTTTCCTCGTCGGTAAAATACCTGAAAAAAGCAAAATAGTACTTGACAAAAAGTATAGTTCATTATATCATTTCATATAGCATGATAGTATTTACTATATTTGCTATATGTTTTTATTCACATAGTAGGGGAGGTTTAAACCTCCCCTACTATGTGAAATAAATTAATACTGCAAGGGAGGAAACAATTATGGCCAAAACATTAATTTCACCGACTGAGATTAGCAAAATCCACAGCATTTCTTATCAGACAATTAATTATTATACCAACCTGGGCCTGTTGATGGTTAAGAAGCGAAATGCCAACAACCGGCTTTATGATTCCCGTCAGGTAAGTGCTTGTTTAAAGAAAGTTACTAACCTTAAAAGTAAGGGTTATTCCTTAAAATTGATCTGCGATTTGTTAAGAAAGGGTTAAATGGGTTATTTTTCCATCTTAGGCTTACTTAAAGAGCCATTTTCGAATAGCCCGGATCCGGAGTTTTTCTTTGCCTCTAACGAGCATAAGGCGGCGTTAATCCGCTTATTGGTCGAGATTCGCCTGCGCCGGGGATTAAGCGTTATTTTAGGGGATGTGGGGGTGGGTAAAACTACTCTTTCACGCAAGCTTTTTCAGATGCTCAAAGAGCGGGCGGATATGTTATTTTACATGATTTTAGACCCTACGGCCCAGAGCGAGGAGTTATTTTTGGAATCATTAGTGCGCACATTTAATCTACAGGACCAGATTTCCGGCTCTCCCAGTATTCTGGATTATAAAGAGGTAATTAAAAAGCATCTTTATCAAAAAGGCGTAGAGGAGAATAAAACCGTAGTTTTGGTCGTGGATGAGGCGCAAAAGCTGAATGCGGAATCTTTAGAGGTTTTAAGAGTTTTATTAAATTACGAAACTAACGACTACAAATTATTACAGTTAGTGCTTTTTTCGCAGATGGAACTTTTACCTAAAATTAAGGAAATCAAGAATTTCTATGACCGGATCGTGCTTAAATATGTGATTAATCCTCTGGATGAGCCGGAGACCAGGGAGCTGATTAATTTCCGCTTGCACCATTCCGGTTTTGACACAGAGTTGTTACTCTTTACTAATGAAGCGGTTAGCGAAATCCAGCGTTACAGCCAGGGCTATCCCCGTAAGATTAACCTGATTTGTCACAATGCGTTAAGAAACCTGGTGACGAGCAATAAAACAGTGGTTGATGGAGTATTGATCCGGGATTTAATTGCCCGCAGCGTAGTTTAATTATGGATAAGCAA
>JAUYBI010000049.1 GCA_030693145.1 Candidatus Omnitrophota bacterium | reverse complement strand
TCCATCCGGGTAAATAAAACTCTCAAGATATTTTCATTAAGCTTGTAGATATTGCGTAATTCTTTGATCGCCGCTGCCGGAGCGCCAAAAGCCGCTAAATAATAAATCCCTTCCATAAATTTATTAATCGGAAAATACAATTTACGTCTTTCTGCCCAAACTCCTGACTGCGTTATCTGCCCGCCATTCTTAGCCACCGCATCATCGATCTGCTTAAATAAAGTTTTCTTATCATCATCAGATAGATCCGGCTTAATAATTACCATCGCTTCATACTTATTCATTTCTGGCTCCTTATGTAGATACATAACACCGGCGCAATACCGCTAAGCGCCGGGTGTCTTTGTGTTAAACATATTCATCGTTTGCACTATACCCTTCTTTACCCAGCTCAGGCAGCAGCGAACGGCATCTTCTTCTATCTGCTTAAGAGCTGCTTTTTCCTGACGTAAAAAACCCGAAAGGACATACTTTGCGGCATCTTGGCTTCCTGAACTTTTCGGCCGTCCAATTCCGATACGCAAACGGCAAAAATCCTGCGTCCCTAAACGCTCAATAATCGATTCCAGGCCGCGCTGCCCGCCGCTTGATCCCTGCGGGCGAATCTTTATTTTACCCAGCTCTAAATCTAAATCGTCACAAACCACCAGCAGGTCTTTTGAGTCAACCTTGAATTTCTTAAGCAAGGCCTTAACGGCGATACCGCTTAAATTCATATAAGTCTGCGGCAAGGCTAAAACCAGATCCTGCTGAAGCAGTTTGTCTTTGGCCACTGATGCCGAAGCCAAACTATCCCTCTTAAAATTAATTTTTAAAGAACCGGCTAAAGATTTCAAAACCGCAAAACCGATATTGTGCCGGCTTCCGGCATAAATTAAACCGGGATTCCCTAAACCCACAATCAATTTTATCCCGTCAGAAATCATTTACTGCTTTTTATCTTTATCTTTAGCCCCATCAGCGGGAGCGGCTTCGCCGGGAACTTCTTTCTTTTCTTTAATTACTTCCGGCTCCTTGGCTGTCTCCCCTTCAATAGCCTCTGCCGGCGCCTCTTCCTTCATCGGAGCAGCCACATGCAAGACGATCGCGGCCGGGTCATTTAAAGGCTTGATTCCCTCCGGGAAAACTATATCCTTAACATGAATAGCATCCCCCATTTTAAGAGCAGTAATATCTACCTGTATCTCTTTAGGAATATTCGTAGGCAAACATTCAACTTCGATTTCCCAAAGTAAATGTTCCAAAGATCCACCCTCCTGTTTAACGCCAATAGCTTCACCCTTAGTCTGGATAGGAACATTAACTTTAATTGCCTCCGTTAATGAAATCTCATTAAAATCCACATGGATAATATCTTCGCGCACCGGGTCATACTGGATTTCTTTGACCAAGCAAGGCCTGCCTTTGGCCTTTTTATCATCTTTGATCTTTAAATTAATAATTACACTTTCTAAACGATGCTGATGCACTAATTTTAAGAGCGCGCTCCGGGAAATTTTTACCGATAAGGCATCCTGGCCATGAAAATAAACCACAGCAGGTAAATAGCCGCTTTCTTTTAAATCTTTAGTATTTGCCCTTCCCCTACCCTCTCTTAACTCTGCTTCTAAAACGATCTCTTCCATTTTAACCTTTCTCCCCTAATCAAATAGGCAGCTAACTGATTCTTCGTTGTGTATTCTTTTTATTGCTTCCGCTAAAAGACTAGCCACCGAAAGCACCTCAATCTTAAGATGTTTCTTATCTTCAGATAAAGGCACGCTATCAGTAATCAGCAGCTTCTCTAGCCCCGGGCATTGTTCAATACGTTCAATTGCCGGGCCTGATAAAACCCCATGAGCAATCGCAGCGTAAATAGTCTTAGCCTTGGCTTTCTTTAAAGCCTCCACCGCCTCAATCAGCGAGCTGCCGGTGGCAATCATATCATCAACAATAATAACATTTTTATCCTCTACCTCTCCCATAATATGTATGGCTTCGGCTTTCTCGGGAGAAACCCGGCGTTTATCAATGATCGCCAGGCCGGCGGAAACTCTTTTAGCATAAGCCCTGGCCATCTTAATGCTTCCCACATCCGGAGAAACAGCCACCAGGTCTTTAATATTCATTTTAGAGAAATAATCCACAAATACACCCACCGAAAAAAGATGGTCCACGGGAATATCAAAAAACCCCTGAATCTGGCCGGCGTGTAAATCCATGGTCAAAATCCGGCTTGCTCCGGCAACCGTTAAAAGATTAGCCACTAATTTTGCCGTAATCGGCACGCGGGGCTGATCCTTCCGGTCCTGACGCGCATAACCAAAATAAGGAATAACCGCGGTAATCCGGTGAGCGGAGGCCCGGCGCAGCGCATCAATCATAATTAATAATTCCATGAGATTATCGTTTGACGGCGGGCAGGTCGGCTGAACTATAAAAACATCCTTGCCGCGCACATTCTCATTAATCTTTACCCGGATCTCACCTTCGCTGAATCTACCCACCAGGGCATCTTGCAATTTTACCTTTAGATCTTTGCAAATATTATGCGCCAACTCCAGATTTGCATTACCGCTAAAAATCGCTAGTTTATCCATTCTTACCCCCCTGCTTCCTTAAGATTCTCGCCGGAACCCCCGCCACTACGGCCTTATCCGGGATATTCCTCGTCACTACCGAACCGGCGCCGGTAACCGCGAATTTACCAATTTTTACCGGAGCGACAATCACGGTATCCGAACCGATATTGACATTATCTTTAATCACCGTTAAATTTTTATTTTTACCGTCAAAATTAGCCGTAACTGTGCCGGCTCCGATATTCACGTTTGCGCCTACAGAACTGTCTCCGAGGTAAGAGAAATGTTTAATGAATGTTTTAGTGCCAATCCGGGAACGCACCATCTCGATGAAATTGCCGGCAATCACACCATCTCCTAGCCCGACACCTTCACGCAGATGCGCAAAAGGGCCCACGAAACAACGCTTTCCAATTTTAACACCCCTTTGAATTACTGTAAAGGGATAAATCACCGTATCCTTGCCGATTTTAGTACCGAAATCAATAAAAGTGCTTGGCGGATCAATGATCGTTACGCCCTCTTGCATTAATTTATCATTAATCGTTTTTTGCATCAGGCAGTTAGCTTTGGCAAGTTCGGCGCGGGTATTAATTCCCAGGGCTTCGCCGGTATCCTGGATTTTTAAACCATCAACCAGGTAATTTTTCTTGGCGAAAATCTCGATTATATCCGTTAAATAATATTCTTTTTTACGATTATTCGGCCGGATAGACCCTAAGTTAGCCGACAACTTTTCTTTTTTAAACGCCATAATCCCGGTATTAATCTCTTTGATATCTTTCTGCACCTCATCCGCGTCCTTCTCTTCAACGATACCGCAGATACTGAAATATTTATCGCGCATAATCCGGCCATACCCGGCAGGAATTTTTAGTTGCGCCGTTAATAAAGTAGCATCAACATTATTCTCCAAATGGTAATCCAGGAGCTTCTTCAACGTCTCCTTTTTTAAAAGAGGGTTGTCTCCGTAAAGAATAAGTACTGTGCCTTTAAAACCTTTTAAAACTGACAGCCCGACTTTGACCGCGTCGGCTGTTCCGTTAAGTTTCTTCTGGATAGCTATTTTAATCCCCTTAGGGATAATTTTGCGCACCAACTCCTGTTTATACCCTAAAACCGCAACCACCTGCGCGGGTTTCAGGCTAGTTACTAAATCCAGAACATAGCCGAGCATCGGCCTTCCGCAAAGCGGATGCAATACCTTGGGCAGATCAGATTTCATCCGCGTGCTTTTGCCTGCCGCTAAAATTATTACGGCGATCTCTTTTTTTATCCTCTTAGGCATTTTCTCTTCTTCCCCCCCCATAGATTCGGCCGGCCGGAGTTATTTTTTAATTACTGAACCTGGTTGGGACGCATGGATTCGAACCATGATAGCCAGACCCAAATTCTGGAGTCCTACCATTGGACGACATCCCAAATTATTCCGCTGCAGAGCCGGTTTGCACCCTGGCTTTTTCCTGAGCATAAACCTCAAGAACTTTTTTCTGCAGGTATTCCCTGAATGACTGCGTTATCGGATGAGCAATGTCCCTATGCTCAGCCTGGCTGCCGGATATCTCTTCTGCGCGTTGCGGATTAGCTTCAACTGACAGCAGCCCGGCGCATTGATTGCAATATTTACTGCGTAATTCATTTTTAAAAGCACATTTGGGACAGGCATGTTTTACTTTACGGGAAGGCATGGCGATAAATAAACCTGTACCTCCTTCAATCACCTTAATATCTCTGACCACAAAAACATTATCAAAAGTGACCGTAGCGTAAGCCTTTAATTTCTTATCCTGAGAATCCTTTAATATTATTCTGACTTCCGTTATCTCCACTTCCTATCACCTTGCTTTCCAGTAAGGGAGGTTTAAACCTCCCTTACTAATGTTGATAACTCAGGCTTAGTTAGATCGTAGAAGTCACAAAAACCTGCCAGGACTTATGCGCTTTACGTAATTCCCTGCTTAAATCCTGAGCCTGCTTGCGGCCATTACAGGCCGCAAATACCGCCGGCCCGCTTCCGGACATCATTATTTTTTCTAAACCCATGCCGGCAAGCGCTTTTTTAACCTGATTAACTACAGGATAAAGACTAATAGTAACAATTTCCAAGTCATTGATCAGGCATTGAGCGCTGAACGCCTTGCCTTTTTTTAGCAACTCAGAAGTTAATATTTTAACATTACACCGCGTCCTTGTCAACCCAGAAAAAGCCTTGCCTGCCGGCCGGCCGGCCTGTCCGGCAGGCAGGCCGGCATCAAATTTCTGATAGATCAAAGGCGTGGAAACCTTCAAATTAGGATAAATTAAGATAAACCAGAGCTTGAGTTTACGCAAAGAAATTAACGGCTTAATTTTATCCCCCCGCTGGCTCCCTAAGGCAAATTTTGCCTGATGAATAAAAAACGGGACATCACTGCCTAATTTAGCCCCTAAATTTACTAATCTTGTTTTAGGTAAATCTAAATTCCAGAATCTATTTAATCCCAGAAGTACACTGGCAGCGTTAGTTGAGCCTCCACCCAAGCCTGCGCCCACGGGTATATATTTCTTAAGCTCTATCTCTATCCCCAAGCTTAACTTAAGTTCCTGCTTTAATAATGCCGCAGCGCGATAGCAAAGATTGGTCTTATCCTTAGGCACCTGCCGGTTGTCACACTTAATCTTAATTAAACCATCCTGACGTTTCCTAAAGATTAGCGTATCGGCTAAATCAATACGCGCAAACAAGGTGCTCAGATTATGAAAGTTATCTTTACGCTTATTTAAGACCTGCAGATAGAGATTTAATTTGGCGAAGGATTTAATGGCTAACACAGAAGAAGATTGCTTCATGAACTTAAATTTTTGACTAATGTAGGGGAGGTTTAAACCTCCCCTACATTAAGAGATATTTGCTAAAACCGCTTTTTCAATATCCGAACTGCTTAAATTATACTCTTTTAAGAGTTCTTCCGGCTCGCCTGATTGGCCGAAACGATTACGCACACCCACGCGAATTACCTTAACCGGAAAATTCTCCGCAACTACTTCATCGATACTGGAAGCCAAACCGCCGATAATATTATGCTCTTCACAAACAATAATCAATTTGGTTTCTTTTGCCGCCTTAAGGATAATGGCATTATCCAGGGGCCAGATAGTATGCAGGTTAATCAAGCGCGCCTGAATACCTTTGGCCGCCAAATTTTTTACCGCTAAAAGCGCCTGGGTGACCATTATCCCGCAAGCAACAATCGTCGCATCCGGCCCTTCAGAGATCAATTGCCCTTGGCCAAATTTAAACTCGCCTTTATTCTCAATAGTCGGAACTTTGCATCTACCTAAGCGGATATAAAAAGGCCCGGGATTATTCGCAGCCGCCATTACCGCATCCTCTGTCTGCGGGCCGTCGGCAGGAACAATAATATTCATATTCGCCAGTACGCGCATCAGCGCGATATCCTCCAAAGCCTGATGGCTGGCTCCATCCGGTCCGACGGTAATGCCGGCATGCGTAGCGACGATTTTAACATTAAAATTATTATAACTTATAGAGACCCGCACCTGATCCCAGGCGCGGCCGGCGGCAAATACGGCAAAAGTGGAAAGAAATACTGTCTTGCCGCAGGAAGCCAAACCCGCTGCCGCGGCCATCATGTTTTGCTCGGCAACTCCAAAATTAAAAAATCTATCCGGAAATTGCTGGGCAAAAAGATTAGTGCGGGTAGAACTGGAAAGATCCGCATCCAGAACCACAATATTTTTATCCAGTGACCCCAGCTTTACTAATGTCTTTCCGTAAACATCTCTTTGATAGATTTGCTCTGCCATTATGCTAATTCCTTTAAAGCCCTCTGGGCTTCTTCCGGAGTAGGAGCCCGGCCATGAAAACCCACTACTCCCTCCATAAAAGAAACTCCCTTGCCTTTTACGGTCCGGGCGATAATCATGGTCGGCTTATTTTTAATTGTTTTAGCTTGTGCATACGCCGCTAGAATCTGCTGCATATCATGCCCGTTAATCTCAATGACATGCCAGCCAAATGCCTGCCATTTGGCAGCTAAAGGCTCTATTCCCATAATATCCTGGCATCTTCCGTCAATCTGACAACCATTAAAATCCAAAATCGCGCAGAGATTACCGCAGGCAAAATGTCCGCAGGCCATCGCCGCCTCCCAAACATTACCCTCCTGCACTTCTCCGTCGCCTAATAAAACATAAACCCGATAATCTTTTTTATCTACTTTTGCCGCCAGGCTCATCCCTAAAGCAATGGAAAGCCCCTGGCCAAGTGAACCGGAAGCAGATTCTACACCCGGGGTTTTACGATCCGGATGCCCTTGCAGGATTGAACCAAATTGCCGCAAGGTGAATAATTTTTCTTGCGGGAAATAACCGGCCTGAGCTAATACCGCATACCAAAGCGGACAACAGTGGCCTTTCGACATATGAAATCGATCTCTATCCGGCCACTGGGGAACGCCGGGATTAAAGCGTAAAACATTGAAATATAACGCGGTAATTAAATCTGCGGCAGAAAGGCTTCCTCCGGGGTGCCCTGAACCAGCCTGCGCGATCATCTGAATTATTAAACGCCGGATTTGGCGGGCCTGAACAACTAATTCTTCAATGGTTAATTGCTTATTTGCCATGATTAGTAAGCTTGAGCAGTTTTGCTTTTACCTTAGCGCTTTGAGAATCTAATTTCAGGGATTTCTCCCAATTCAATTTTGCGCTGCCGGCATTACCTAATTTCAAAAAAACATCTCCCAGGTGATCATAAATCACCGGGTCACTTAGAAAAGATGCTGCTCTTTCTAAATGCGTCACTGCTTCCTTGAACTTTCCCTTTTTGTAATAAAACCAGCCTAAGCTATCCAGGTAAGCGCCGTTTTCCGGCTCAAAAACTAAAGCCTGCTTAATCATTAAGCCCGCCTGATCAATATTCTTATCCTGTTCCAGATAAAAATACCCTAAGAAATTCAGGGCTTCATGATAATCCGGTTTTAATTTTACCGCGGTCTTTAGCTCTTTCTCTACAGAAGGATAATCTTCTAAATTATAATAAATATTACCCAGATAAAAACGCGCCTGGGGATCTGCCGGATCCAAATTTAGAATCAGTTTAAAAATACTCTCGGCTTGTTTTAATTTCTTCTGCTGCAGATAAATCGCGCCTAAACCCTTATAAATATCAATATTCTTCGGCTCGGACTTGGTGGCATTTTCCAGTGCCAGAATATATTCGGCGGCCGCCAGATCCGCTTTATTCTGGGAGGCGTAGACTAAAGCCAATAACGCGTGCGGCTGCACAGCTTCCGGAGCAAGGCGAATAGACTGCTTTAATTCTTCTTCCGCTTGAGCCGGATTATCTTTTTGGATGAAAACTGATGCCAAATTCAAATGCAGCAAAGAACTCCCAGGGTCAGTTTCTAACGCCTTGCGATATTCCTGGATAGCCCCTTCTAAATCCCCGAGGCCTTCGCAATAAACTCCTGAAATATAGTGGCTTAAACTTCTGGAATCTTCTTTATGCGTATCTTGAGCCTGCGCGGATAAAACGCTTGAGGCCAATGTAAGGCAAAAGCAGATTACACTGTTAAGATATTTAAACTTCAAAAGCATCCTTCTAAGAGAAAACAAGATTTAACCTTTACCACCCCAAGCTCTTTTCTTCAAGTGGCGCAGACGACGGCGTAATTTCTTACGCTTATGGGTTTTGATCTTTTGTCTTTTTCTTTTCTTTCCACAAGGCATAACTACCTCTTTCCTTAATTAATAAATAACCTTATTTAACGGATATTCAATAATCCCTTGGGCTCCCGCAGCCTTTAATTCAGGGATAAGTATTCGGACAATTTTCTCGTCTATAATCGTCTCAATAGCAAACCAGCCGTCATCACTTAAACCGGAAATTGTGGGTTTTTTTAAAGCCGGTAACTTCGCTATAACTTTTTTAAGATTTTCTTTTTTCACATTCATCTTTAGCCCGACTTTATCTTCCGCGGCAATCGCTCCTTTTAAAAGGAGGGCAATCTGCTCCATCTTCGCTTTCTTCCAGCTATCCTTATAAGCGCCAATGTTGGCGATAAATTGAGTGGTAGACTCGCAAAGAGTAGCAATTTCAACTAATTTATTCGCCCGCAAAGAGCTGCCGGTTTCGGTCAGCTCAACAATCGCATCCACCAGGCCTCCGGAAACCTTAACCTCGGTTGCCCCCCAGCTGAACTCTACCTCCACCTTAACCTTATGCTTTTGGAAATACTCTTTAGTTACATTGACTAATTCGGTGGCAATGCGCTTGCCGTTTAAGTCTTTAACTTTTTTTATTCCGGAATCCGCCGGTACCGCTAAAACCCAGCGGACCTTATTTAAACTTTGCTTGGCATAAGTTAAATCCGTGACCCTCACGACATCAGATTTATTCTCCAGGATCCAATCATTGCCGGTAATCCCGCAATCCAATGCCCCATCCTGAACATAGCGTGACATCTCCTGTGCCCGCAAGAGAACCGGCTGAATCTGGCTGTCATCTATTGACGGAAAATAAGAACGCGGGCTAGAGAGATTTACATTAAATCCGGCTTTTTTAAGCATCCTGAAGGTAGCTTCCTGGAGGCTGCCTTTAGGAAGCCCTAGTTTTAAGATTTTTTCTTTCATTATTTTCCCTTTTTAAATAAAAAGTTCGGAGAATTTATTATACCCAGATTAACCTAGATTGTAAAGCAAAAATTATCCTAAATGTACTTCAATTATATTCAGCTTATCTTTTGGCAGGCTGGTGATAACTTCTCTGGGCACAACTATCCGGGCGGTTTCTTGAATCGGAAACCGCTCTGCGTTGAGCCTGAAGCGTTGGATACGGTATTTGCCTTCCTCCAGGCGTTTAGGATTTAAGAAAATTATTTTTAGGCGCCTGGCGGCAAAAACACGCGTAATACTTAATTTGTTTACCGATTGAAATTGTTCACCGGAAAATTTGGGTGCAATCAGCAAATCCCCGTTTTGCCCTCTAACCCCGAATGATTGCGTAAGCAAAGTAAGCATAAACCAGCTGGCGGAACCGGTAAGATAGGTATACATCCCCCGGCCGCTAAGATCAAAATATTCCGGCAGGCAGGGATAAATCTTGCTTCTGGCGGTATTAGCCGCCATCTTATATAGCGAACTTAAAGCCCTCCACCCTTCTTGAGCATAACCCTGTTTATATAAAGCATAGGCAAACATCACCACCATGTGGCTAAACACCGCGCCATTTTCTTTATCTCCGTAAACAAAAGAAAATGCCCGGCCTAAATCATGCTGTTCTTCTTTAAAATCCGTGTTCAAATGAATACCACCCAGAGAAGTGTCATATAAATGCCGGTAAACATTGGCTAAAATTTTCTTTATTTGCCCGGGGCTGGCTACCCCGCTCATAATCGGAAATACCTGAGAGGCCAAAGTCATCCGCAGGAGATTTCCTTTTTTACCATCTACCTTGTTCTTACGATTATCATAATATCCGTTAAAGAACCCTTCTTTCAACCACTCGCTCTTCTGAATATATTTTTTCATCCAAAGAGATTTTTTGCTTAAAATACGGCTTAACGCCACTGCCTCCAGGCGAATTTTTTTGCCTGAAAGATTTTCTTTGGTTTTAGAAAAATACCTCTCCAATAGCTTATGTTTTTGCGCTATATCCTGATAATTAAAATCCGTAAGTAAAATTTTTAATTCTTCGGCAACCTCCAGTTCTTTTCTGCCGCATTTAAGCAACAGTTGCGCTAAAGTAGAAAGATTTTGGGCATACATTGAAGAAAAAGCCACGCTCTCTCCGTGTTCCTTGGCCATATCCAGGCCGTCATTCCAATCCGCGCCTTCTAACCGGACATGGTTATGCGCGCCGACATTATAAAACTGCACCAGATTCTGAACCAATAAATGCTCCAGTACCGTACCTGAATAAATCTTCCCGGATTTTGTTTTTAGCCGGTTCCCATATGCCGGGCTCCAGCGATAATCAATGCCGCCGGCGCGGTTTACTTGATGATTCCTAAAATAAGTAGCCGGCGCAAATAAAATCCCCAAATCAGCAGTCTCCTGGATATATAAATCCAGAGTAATCAAAGGCCAGACCCCATGGTCCATCCAGACCCGGCTGATATTATTGCGGTCCGCGATAAATTCTCCCGATTTTTTGCCGATGATGGTGGCATTTGACCCATCGATTTTTACCCCGCAAAAATTATTGATTAAAAGCGGCCGCACTGCCTGCGGGTTATTTAAAATAAGCCCCAGGCAATCCTGCCAAAGATCACGCCATCCCCGGCCGCCTTTGCCATAATCAAAATCCGGTAAAAATGAACAGCCGAATATTTTTCTCAAGCTGGGCTGAATGCTTACCCAGCGCAGCCAATTATCAAAATGCTTATTGCCGCTGTCCACCTCGATTAACCGGGATTGGCCCTGCCAGAACTTGCTGGTTTTTTCAAAATGCGTACTTACTTTTGCGCGCTGATTAAATTTACTGATCAGCCGGCTTAAATTACAATCCTCTTGGGCAATGCCCATAATCATCGTGTAAGTTACCCGGGCTTTCGCCGGCAGGGTAATCTTAGCAAAACGCATTGCCCCCATTGGCTCTTTGCCTTGGAGGAATGTTTTCCGGGCCAAAGGAAGTTTATTTTCAAAAATAGCCTCCGGGTATTCTAAATCTCCGGATTCTCCGCAAAAAATTTCCTGCGTAGGATAAATATACTGCGGCCCCCTCCCTTTTTGATCACAGGCAGCCACATAGTAAACCGTATTATTCGGCCGATGCCCGGATTCATCAAAAAGCAATGTCGGCTTGATCTTCATTCCATATTTTTCCTCTTTAATCCGGGTTAAAAGCGAAGTCACCTGGCGATGATCGCGTAAATTATCGGCGCTGCGGGCATACAAAGGTATGGCCGCGTAAGGAATAAAACTTATTTTTCTTTCACTGACATTCGTGATCTCAACCTGCATCACCTCCAATGCCTCCGGCCCCATAGGAATAAAAGATAAGATTTCAGATTTTAAACCTACTTTTTCATTTTTACGGCTGATCCTCTGCCAAAGCTGCCCGGCTTCCAGGATAAATTCGTCCTGACGCATCTGCTGATAGTCTTTAGAAACTCCTGCGGCGGACCAAACCTTATCTTTATTTACGTAAACCCAAAAATTCCGGGAAGCCCTGGAAAGAGAAAGACCGGCTCTGCTGACCGGCTCAAGTAAAAAACTATTCTGGCCGCTTTTTATATCTCCATGTAAATCCGCGGTTACGGAAGACATCAGTAATTCATTGCACAGCGGTAAATACAGGCTTTTTATCTTATGCGCAAAGAAAGATTTAAAGCTGCCTGAATCATCCGTAAAATTATATAAATTATTTTCCATCGGAATTTAAATTAACCTAAGCTCTTTTAGTTTCAAGGGCATTTAAAAGGTTATGAGAAAAATTTTGCTAAATTATAAATTTCCTGGCGGGCAATTAGGCAGCGCGGTAAAAACTTAAGCCCTATCCTGAGGAATAACCGGTGCTGAGCCTTCATTTAACTTGGCCATCTTCTTATTTAATTTCAATAATCTTTTCGCCTCTTGTTTCTTTTTTCTTGCCTGTTCTTTGAGATTCTTTTGAAATGAATAATTAACTACTGCCATAATTTTCCTCCTCTGTAATTACCCTAAGCAATGGATAGGATATTTATTTTTCTCTACGGGAAGCTTTTTTCAACGATTCGATAAAATTAGCACTGAATCTACAACCTAAGGACTCTGCCATATAGACATCCTGCCAGCATTGTTCATAGTTATTTTTATAAAAATAAGCAACCGCCCGATTATAATAGCCCCCGGCGAAATTAGGCGTCTTTTTTATGGCTTCGCTAAATATAGAAATAATACTATTTATCTCCGCTTCATTAACTACTCTTGGTTTTTCTATAATCGGAGGCGGCGTTTTACTTTCTTTGGTTACCGTGGCGCAGCCGATTAGCCCTAAACACAATAACACAATGATTTTTTTCATTTTGCCCTCCTGATTATTATTATACCTCTAATCAGGCATAAAAACAACAAAAAACCCGCTAAGTTTCCCTAGCGGGTTAATTGGTTGCCCATGTTTGTATACTTTATAACTATATCTCTTAATACTCACAAGCTGATTATATAGGTAATCGGGCAAATACCGAGAAATTTGCCCTAATCAGAGATAAAGTTAGGTGAAAATATGTCCGTTTTGTCCGGTATTTTTTGGCTGGAAATGACGTAACTGATTGAGAGATAACTGAATGTGGAATGTCCGCCCTTGAGAGGCGGACATTCCACATCTTCTACCTTTATAAACAGATTAAATTTATTGTGCAAATACTTTTTTTATTAGAGCATTTCCTGATGTATCTACCAAAATCTCAACCTCTACCGAACTCTTATTCCCCCGCATATTTTTCTCAATATCTTTACCCTCACCCTCCGGAACAAAATAACTCTCAATGCCATAATTAAGTTCTAATTTCTTATTGTAACAATATTTAGCTTTTGCTTTTATATATACCCCATTATCGGAAACAGGTTTTTTTGTTTTAACGGCTATGGCTTCCCAAAATCTTTCCTTTGGCTCAAGTTTTACATAAACCTTCTCGCCTTGTCCATAATAAGATTTTTCACTTTGTATCTGCTGCAAATCAATTGTACTTATTTTATAACGCAAAATAACATAATCGCCCCTTAAAAAATCTCGGGGATCCACAGGAACAGTTTCTAAAAGTATGGTTTTCCCTGTCCGTATAATGTGCTGTTTGGAAATGATTAACCCAACTGCTACCGCGATCCATAAAAAACTCACTGCAATAAAAATAAGTTTTTTATTCATTCTGGCTTCATCCTTTCTATAATCTTTCTTCTTTGTTTCTCTAGAAACGTCCCGAGAAATAAAATAACCAATCCCCCAACTATAAAGAATAGGGATTTTTCTTTTAATGCCCAAGTGACATCAATATAACGCGTAATAATAAATAAGGCAAAAAGTACAATACCCAAAGTAAAAATGGGAGGCTTTTTCAGTTCCACGCCTAAGAAAATGCTACTGAGTGCAAAAACTACCAAAACACTATTCATCGTTATAGTATTCAACAATACTGTACGTGGACTAACCAATAAAATAATGCTTCCCACCAAAGCTACTACCAGGGCTGCTAATTCTATAAGGCTAGATTTATTATTGAAATTACCGGACCTTCTTTCATCTACCACAAGCAGAGCTATAATCCCCGCTAAAATCAGAGATCCGAATAGATATACATTGTTTGCTGCTCCTCCCCATTCGCCTAAGAGCGCCTTAAACGCTAAAAGATATACACAAATAAATGTAACCAAGTAGCCAATTATTTTATAAATTACAGGAAATAAATATTCTCTATTCCGGGAAGCAATCCCTACAGAATAAATAGATAACCCCAACAATAATTGAAAGATTGTAAATTGTAGCCCGTTGAACGGATAATTGACTATCTGAGAAACCGAAGATAGCGCTAAATTTATCCCGATCATTAAACCTGCCAGGCAAAAAACTAAATTTTTCTCTATATTATCTCTGTACGTCAAATAAAGCATAAATCCCAAAGGCAGAAGAAAATATAAATTAGGCTGAAGTTGTCTTACGGTAAAATAAGTAATATCCCAGAAAATAAACGAAAGACAAGCGGCATAAAGATAAGCACGCTCTTCTTTCTGGGCGAGATAGCCGACCAATAAACCCGCGCTTATCAAAAGCGCCAACCACTCATATTTATTAAAACAACAGTAGAGGCTTGCTGACAGTAGGCCGATAATATTAATCCTGCGGCTTAAAATTAAATTCTTAGCCGTTGGTAACATTAGGAGAAAAACAATACTGGGGTAATAATAATTAGCTATATTGTTATCGCTACCATAAAGAAAGTTCCAGATAACGAACAAAACAGACGCAAGAATATGCACATAATCATTCTTAAAAAGAATGGCAATTGGCACAATAGGAAAAGCCCACAGCAGCATGATATACCAGTTTTCAGAGGTAGGAATATTATAAATCTGTCCAATTAGCGCTATAGTCCCTCCCCAAAAAAGTGAGGCTAAAAGTAATAAACTTTTACCTAAATTAACAAAGCCCTCTTTTTCGTAACTAAAGAAGTACCCTTCATACAATGTAGTAATAGTTATGGCTAAAAGCATAATAGTCCTGATGTGAGAAGGAATTCTCTGCCAGTTAGAACCCACAAAAAAGATAACGCCTAAGCCCACAAATATAACGCCGATAAGAGTAAGGACTTTGACCATATCCATCTTCTTTCTGGCGGTAACTCTCTTTAGCTTATAAAGGCTTAAAACGGCATCGCCTTGCTCTTTGTTAACAATATTTTTTTCTTCCCATAACGGCAACTCCCGTTGCAACCAGGAATAATGTTTTTTACGACTACCGGAAGCTAATTTCACAATAACGAAAATAATAACTGCCCACCATAACAAGCTGCTTATTATACCTAAATACATCATTGGATCCTCCTACTCTTAAAAAAATAATCCACTTACTTTAAACTTATTATACCACTAATTTAAGCTATTAACATAAGTGAAATTTTATATCGAATACGACTCAAAAATATAAAACTTTCCATGTTTCGGATAGATAGAAAGATGTCCTTTAAAACGTAATAATTTAAGCTCTCTAGCAAGACAATTCATAAAGAACCCATGGCTGACTATTAAAATACTTCTTTCATTCTTCTCTCTCAGCATCATTATCACTTTATTTACACGAGAAACTGTCTTTTTTCTATTTTCATATTCGCCGTTTCCGAAAAACCAGCAAAGACGGCTTATAAAAAGCCAACCAGCCTTGGGCAAAAAAAAACTATTATTGAAATGCACAAACGGCACTTCATTGAGATCCGAATTATATTCGATTGGAATGTTTTTTGCGTAAATCTGCGCTGTTGCGATAGCCCTAGGCAAACTACTTGAAACGCAGATTTCCCAGTCTTTACTGTCTGATTCTCCTTTATGCCCTTTTAAAGGGAGAGAACTTTCGTAGAATCTAACCCATTCATTGAATTTTTGGGCGGACATCCATTCCCAATCAGAGGTATTTTGAGTACGAAAGTGCCGGCAGATCGTAATTTTCTTTCTCTTCAAGTCGGACATGCGATTAGATCTTTAACCGTTTCTTGAGATAGTCAAACATCGGCTTTAGATGCTGCCGGGAATACAAGCTGAAACTGACTATTTGCACCCAATTTCTGTTACGCAAATATTCTCCTTGATAATGTACAAGAAAACCTCGGTCCCTTAGATTTTTTCCTATGATATGTGAACCTACCTTTGATGGAATACGAAACGTGGTCATCAACGGCGATTCCCGCTCATTTTCTACAAGGATCTGTACATTTGTCTTAATAACTTGTTTTCTTATCCATTGGTTTTGTTTTTGAATTCTCCGGAATTTTTTTCTGTCTCTCAATAGCAGTTGAAGAGCATTTTTTAAAGCCGAAAGTAAGTTTGATGACGAGGTAAATGGTATTCCGAATTTTTTTCTATACATCCGTAGATCAAGATACGCCGGAACATTCCTTGCCTTTGAAAGGTATGCCTTTTTATAAAAAACAAACGACAGTCCGGGATAGGCACCTATGGCTTTCCCGCTTGTTCCGGAAGCAAAGTCTACTTCGGCAAGTTTAATGGGATAAGCTCCGATGGAACTAATGCAGTCCACGCAAAAAAGAAGTTTAAATTTTCTCGATAAGCCCAGGAGCCGGTTAAAATCATTCAGCATACCCGTAGATGTTTCGTGATGAACAAACCATATCCATTGGATGTTATTTCTATTTATTGTCAAATTGATTCTTTGATAATCAAAAGCGGTGCCCCACCGCATTTTGATATTCTGATATTTTAACCCAAATCCCTGAGCGTGACGAATCAACCTTTCTCCAAATTCTCCATTCGAGAGAATCAGCCCTCTTTTATTCAATAATGATAACTGAGATGCTATGATATCGTTCGCCAGCGTACCGGTGCCAAGACAAACTTCCACTTTTTTACAACGAGTTAAAGAGTGGAGCAATCCTTTGACCTTTTTTAAGCTACCAGAAAAAGAATCATCTCTATGAGAGATCGGAACTCTACCAAAATCACTTTTTACCCGGTCATGAATATAAATAGGACCTGGGAGAAGATTGATTTTTCTTGTTTTTTTAGTTTGAATTGATTTCATCGAAAAATTTACCAGTAAAGACATTGATCATTTTTTCTTCAATAAACATGGGTTGATAGGGAGCCTCTTTTGACCCAACGAGTCCTCCGAAAGGGACAAAACCGATGTGTTGATAAAGCTTCACTTCTCTCAATGTGCCGGAAATAACAATAAATTCGTAACGCCCTTTTATAACGCGCTCATAGAGAGTTTTAATCAACGCTTTGAATACAAGTCCTTTACGATATTTTTTCTTTATACTTAAGAGGCGTAATTCAAGTATTTTTCTGTTTTTAGGAAAAAAATCATCGAAGTTATCTATTTTTTGTTCCACTGAAAACGGCCGATCGTCGCAAGCGCTAATCATGCCCACCACTTCTTTTTGATCTTTAGCGATGCAATAAGTATTCTTACTATGAAACTTGTCAATTAATTGATTACTGGGATTGCCGGCGTGCTGAGGAATTTCTTTGACAAAAGTATCATAATTCAATCGATAAATCTGCTCGAACTCCTCTTTACAATCCGCGATTTTAAATACAAGTTTATTCAGCATTTTTTAAAGCTTGCGCTCTATATTTTTTACTTATGTCCTTAAAATTATCAGTGTGTCTCACTAGCAGAATAAAACTCAAAAGAAATATAAATATTTTATATTGAATATTAATCAAAGGATAAATAAAACATAATAAAAAATAGATCACTATTGCCAGACTTGCGGATATAAAGTGATTTTTAAGTACGAGGAACGCGATGACAAAAGTACCTATTCCGGCAAAAGAAATAACTCTCAAATATGGCAAAAATAGACTTAAAGCTAAAAGAACTCCTATGCTAGTTGAGAGACCTTTACCACCCTTAAAACCCAACAAAATCGTCCAATTGTGCCCGATAACCGAAAAAAGGCCGGCAACAATCAGTCCCATTTCATAAATTGATGGTTGAAAATATTTATATTCACGCATTATGAGATGTGCAGTAATAACTGCAACGGAACCTTTCAACGCATCCATCAGAAAAGTAATAATGCCCCATCGCCTACCCAAAACTCGTGCCAAGTTCTTTGCTCCGACATTTCCTGATCCGACAGTTCGGATATCAATTTTCTTAAATAATTTTGCGATGATGAACCCATAGGGAATAGACCCAAGGACATAAGACGCGCAAACTATAACAAAAAACTTTGGCCACAACATCATTTTAGATCCTCGAGGAAATAAGTATAAGAAAAAACATCAGGGTTAACCCTTGAAACTTGAAATTATTCTCTTAGGCTTTTCAATAAATTAGATTCAATATTCAGGACCTACGCTATAAGTTATACCAATTCTTAAAAAATGCTAAATCTAATTTTACTTTATAGTACCACATTATAAGCTATTAACAACAAAAAATGGCTTGATTTTTTGGACTCTACCATCCATAAAAATAATATATCCTTCCTGACCACTCAGAAATATGGCACGACAGAGATAAAAAGACGTATTTTACAGTTTCTCGCCTATTATTTTATCAAAATATTCAATATATAGCCTAATAAGCGCGACACTAACTGCGAGAAACTAATCGCCAATTCTGAGATAAAGAGATGGTTCGACGAGATTTATTTGGCTGACTTCTTCGAACCTACGGGGGTATTCGCTAATGGCAAAACGACAGAATAAATAATGTCCTAACCATTTGACACATCAAGACATAAAAATAGCCCTGGCTAGCAAAGCTAATCAGGGCTATTTTTATCTCTCAATCTAAAGTTCGAGAGATTTACATGGTTGCGGGGGCCCGATTTGAACGGACGACCTCAAGGTTATGCTTACTACTTCAGCTTGCGCTGCTTCACAAATAGTGAATTCGTAGTCTGGACTATATCTTGGCCCGCCAAAATCCTATGGCGGGTCCCTGCCGTTTAGTCTCTACACCTTTTCGCCACAAATATTGGCGAACTTGGCTCGGTATTACCTTTGCAAATTAAGGCTTCACCGAATTTGACAGGTTATCCTTCAACCGTTACCGGCTGAAGAGCCCATCGGATAACAAATCCCAACGCTCCCTATACTCTGCTGATTTAGGTTTACGCTGCCTTTTAATTTTTTCTATCAATGTTACTGTGCTTCCATAGCTAGAAAAAACTGCTACAGGCATAACATAAAACACTTGCAAATCAGCAAGGTAAATAATTGCAAAATCAAAATCTTCAGCGCTGTAGTGCTTTCTTAACATACGCCGGCGATTTGTCTTAGTTCTACGCCCATCAACAACATAGCAATTATCTTTGGCGTTAAACCAAGCACTCTTCACCTGTATGCGCAACAACCTACCTTGAAGATCTACTCCTAAATCGTAGGCTAGCCGATCTCCTATAGGTTGTAACACCCTAAAGCTTCTTTTAAGAAGCTCAGTTGTTACAGCTGATTCTGCAATATCTGCTTTGAGTTTTGTATCCATTTGAGCCTTGCGAGCTACCAGGCTGCTCCACCCCGCGAAACTTTTTAAAGAACAGATATATTATATCACTTATTTGTATAAAAAATTTATTAATTTATTTACCAAAGCCGGTTCTCTTGCTTCTTACCCGAGAAAATCTTAATGGGAATTTCGCCTTTCCTTACCACCCCCATCTTATCCCGGACAATTTTTTCTTGATAAAACGGGTCATTCTGAACCCGCTTGAGCTCCTCCTGAAGAAGAGAATTTTCAATAGCCATATTATGAAACTTCTCTTCCAACCGGCGATTCTTGGCTCTTGATTCCTGCAGCTTAGTATAACCCGGCAGGAATAAAATCAAAAGCAAAACTGCAAAACTAAAAAGCCAAAGCGACTTTCTTAACGTGGAAAGCATTTACTTCTTCCAAATCTTCCCCGCATAAACTGCTTTTTTACCTAATTCCTCTTGAATCCTCAACAGCTCGTTATATTTACAAACCCTATCGGTGCGCGACAAAGACCCAGTCTTAATCTGCCCTACGCCGGTGGCCACCGCTAAGTGCGCGATCGTCGTATCTTCAGTTTCCCCGGAACGATGCGAAATTATGGCCCGGTATTTATTCTTCTTGGCAATCGCAATCGCTTCCAGCGTTTCCGATAATGAGCCGATCTGATTAACCTTAATTAGTATAGCATTGCCTATTTTTTCCGCAATCCCTTTTTTGAATATCTTGGGGTTAGTGACAAAAATATCATCCCCCACTAACTGCACTTTACCGCCGATTCTTTCGGTCATCTGGCGCCAACCCGCCCAATCATGCTCCGAAAGGCCATCTTCAATGGATAAAATCGGATAACGCTCAAGCCACCCCTCATAAATAGCGATTAAATCCTCAGAGCTCTTAGGCGATCCTTCAAAGGTATATTTACCATCTTTACAAAAAGAGCTGGCCGCGCAATCTAGGGCCAAAGAAATATCTTTACCCGGAAGGTATCCGGCTGCTTTTATCGCCTCGATAATTAAACTTAAGGCCTCTTCATTAGAATTAAGGTTGGGAGCAAAACCGCCTTCGTCGCCGACGGAAGTAGAAAGTTTTTTAGATTTAAGGATGGATTTTAACTTATGAAAAACCTCGGTGGCCATACGCAGGGCATTGGAAAAGTCCGGGGCGCCTTGCGGGGCAATCATAAACTCCTGAATATCTAAATTGTTATCCGCGTGCATCCCGCCGTTTAAAATATTCATTAGCGGAATAGGCAAAATTTTTGCTTTATCTTTTCCCAGAAATTTATAAAGCGGCTGCTTCTTAGAAAGCGCTTCAGCTTTAGCCACGGCCAGGGAAACCCCCAAAATAGCGTTTGCCCCCAACTTGGACTTAAACTCCGTGCCGTCGAGTTTAATTAAAAGTTTATCGATCTTAAAAAAATCTGCGGCGCGCCCTTTAACTGCGGAATTAATCAGGCCGTTAACATTAGCGACTGCCTTTAATACCCCTTTACCTAAATACCTGGCAGGATCATTATCCCTTAACTCTAAAGCCTCTTTATCTCCGGTAGAAGCGCCCGAAGGAACCGCAGCCCGGCCTAAAATACCATTACTCAAAAGACAATCCACTTCAATTGTGGGGTTGCCCCGTGAATCTAGGATTTCTCGTGCGAAAACTCGCTTGATTTTAGCCACCTTAAACTCCTTTTTTAATATTTTTTAGGGAACTTAATAAGTATACACAAAAAGAAACCTAAGTCAAGGAAGAAAAGAATTGACTTAAAGTTCTAGATATGTTAATTTCTATAGTATTCAGATTAAAAAATACAGGCAGGGAGCACTAATGACTTGGAAAAAATTTAGATTCTACGTAAAATTACACTGGTTAAAAGCGCTGCTCTTTACTTTTCTGGGCGGCTTGGCTATCTCCCTGGCGATTTTCATTATTATCGGCCTGCGCGCCTGGAATGAATCTGAATCCTACCTTAGGCAATCGCAGCTGGCGATGATCCCTCTGCAGCTATACCTGCAGATTATCATGGCGCTGATCTTCGGTTTTGTCTACACCTATTTAATGTACTGGCTCTATTTTAAGCGCGGAGCTTCATCCTTTTCCCAAACTAGCAAAAAATCCATTTCCGGAGGCGATATCGGAATTACCTGGGCGGATGTTATCGGAATGGATGAGGCCAAACAAGAAGCCCTGGAAGTGGTTAAGCTGATTACTGACCGCGTGAGCCTCCAGCGTATCGGGGGAAAAATCCTAAAAGGCATCCTTATGCTCGGGCCGCCTGGCTGCGGAAAAACTTACCTGGCCAAGGCGATCGCTACGGAAACCAAACTTCCTTTTATTTCCATGTCCGGTTCGGAGTTTGTGGAAATGTTTGTCGGCGTAGGCGCAGGTAGAGTGCGCTCTCTTTTTAAAAGAGCCCAACAACTAGCCGAGCTTGAAGGTGGCTGCATTATTTTTATCGATGAAATCGATGCCATCGGCGCGCAGCGCTCGATGGACCGCGGGTTTGGCGGGACCACCGAGCATAATACTACTTTAAATCAACTGCTGGTGGAAATGGACGGCTTAAAAGATAAAGATTATAATATTATTTTAATCGGCGCTACCAACGCCCCCGAAACCTACCTGGACCCGGCGCTCTTAAGGCCAGGGAGATTTGACCGTAAGATCATCGTGGATAAACCCAATCTTGAGGACCGCACTAAACTTTTTGCTTATTACCTAAAAAATATAAAATACAACGCCCAGGATGTAAAGATTGACCGGCTGGCGCGCATTACTGTAGGCCAAACTCCGGCAGATATCGCTAATATCGTGCACGAAGCCGCCTTAATTACCGTACGCAATCAGAATGCATTGGTTTCGATGAAAGAAATTGATGAAGCGCGGGAAAGAATCGCCTTGGGTATAAAACGCAGGGTGAAACTGAGCGAAAAAGAAAAATGGCAGACTGCCTATCATGAAACAGGGCACGCCATTACCACCTATCTGCTTGCCCCTTCTAAAGATGTCTTTAAAATAACCATCACTCCGCGCGGGCCAACCGGCGGAGCAACCTGGATTCCGGAAAGAGAAGACACCTTTATCGAAGATTCCAATGACCTATTGGCTAAAATAAAAATTAGCCTTGGTTCATACGCTGCTGAAAAAATTAAATATAACGCGACCACCAGCGGAGTATACGGAGACTTTTCCAGCGCCATGCACCATGCCCACAATATGGTCTGGGTTTGCGGTATGGGTAAAAGTGGATTCTTGGGCAACTGGGAGATTGTGGCTAAAATATCCGAAGATGTTAAAGCCAAGCTGGATGCTGATGTTCAAGATATATTAAAGACCTGTCTTAATGAAGTAACCGATTTGCTTAAAAAAGAAGAGCCCCTCATGGACCGGCTGGCCAAAGAGCTGGTAACCAAAGATGAACTTAATTATGATGAAATCGAAGCTATCTTCAAAGAGTTTGGTAAAAGCCGGCCTTAGGCTCCTCCCTTTAGTCTTATTCTTATCCGCTTGTAACTCCTCAGTTAAGCCGTCATTTCTAAAAGAAGATATCACCCAAGCCGTTAAAGATATCTGTAAAAAAGAATATAAACTGGACACCTCCACCAAACTTTCCGGCAGCACTCTTTGGGTATATCTGCCCCTTGAAAATATCGTCTCTAAACCCGACAAACCGGAAAAGTACGTCGAAAGATTCTTATTGGAAGACAAAAAGAATTCCCTGAATGAAAAAATATTAAGGGTTAATTACCTTGTCCGCCCGACTACGGAAAAAGAAAAACTTCAGGAGATGGCCCTGGATAAATCGGTTAACGAAAAGATTTTTAATGTATTGCAGGTTATCCGCCGCGTGCTTTTTAGTATGGGTAACTCTAAAAAAGATATCCCTTTATTTTTCTGCATTGTTACCGCGGATATTCGGAATGGGTTTGAAATAAAACAGATTTTTTATCTTCTGGACTTAAAGAAACTCTCCTATAGTTTTATTTCCCAAACCGAATACCAGCACCGCATTATCCAGGATACCTCAATTTCCGCGGAAATCATCGGCGACAAAACTGGCAGCCACTTAAATTACCGGGATATAACTTTGGAGGAGTTTATTGCGGACCAGATTCAAACCCGGATAAAACTTAAATTTCAAAAGCCGGAAGTTCCCGCCGGTGTCGATATTGATAAGGAGGTCCTAAAGATAGTTACTTATACTTTAGATGCCTACCAATTTAAAGATTTTGCTCTGGTAGAAATGGCGAATCTGGCCACCGGGAAGAGTATAATTTTAAACCAAACAGCAATCTTGGCTAATTTTAAAAAGTAGAAAACTAAGCCCCGCCCTTGCTCCCCTTTAGGAGAATTTTATTTTACCGCTGATAAATAATTTAATTGCCTGGGGGTAAAGCTTATGCTCTAGAAGATGGATTCTCTTCTCCAGAGACGCCAAGGTATCCTTACTTCTAATTTTTATCTTCTCCTGCAGAATAATCGGCCCGTGGTCAATTTCCTCATCGATAAAATGCACCGTAACCCCCGTAGAATCCGCGCGGGCACAGAAGGCATCCCGGATGGCATAAGCGCCTTTAAACGCAGGAAGCAATGAAGGATGGATATTCATTATCCGGTTGCGGTAGCGTTTAACAAAATCCGGGCTAAGTAAACGCATAAATCCCGCTAAAGCAATTAAATCTATCTTGTAGTTTTTTAATCTCTGGATGATCGCTGCTTCAAAATCAAGCCGGCTGGAGAAATCTTCGCGCCTGACTAAAATTACTGCAACTTTAGCTTTTTGCGCGCGCTTAACGACAAAGGCTTCTGGTTTATCGCAAACCAACACTACAAGCTTGACTTTAATTTTTTTCTCTTTTACTGCTTTAACCAGCGCGGCAAAATTGCTTCCATTCCCTGAAGCAAATATAGCCAGGTTCAAGCTCTCACCCTGATTGTTTTTGCGGGACAAACCTTTACGCATGCTTGGCAGGAAGTACACTTATGATAATCAATTACCGCCAGGTTATCTATTACATGTATGGCATCAAATTTGCAGGCCTTCTCGCACAATTTACAGGCAATACAACCCACAGGACAAACATTCTTTACGTCCTTGCCTAAATCATGCGAACTGCAGGCGACATAAACAGGATAAGTTACAGATACCAGTGAAAATAATTTCTTCGGGCAAACCAAAACGCATTTATTGCATGCGCGGCATTTAACTTTATCCACTACCGGCAAAGCTTCCGGCGACATAGTAATCGCTCCGAAAAGGCAGGCTTTTACACAAGTGCCAAAACCCAAACAGGCAAAAACGCAGCACTTCTGCCCACCTAAAACTAAATTTGCAGCAATACAATCATTGACTCCGTTATATAAGTATTTATCTTTAACCCTTAAACCGCCATTACAATGCAAGGCAGCGATCTTCTTATTTTGTTTGGCCAGCGCCAGGCCCAAAACTTTAGCAATCTCCTCCCTGGATTCATCATTACAGACTCGACAGCCTTCAACGGCGCTCTTTCCGCTTATCAGGCTTTCGGCAAAACCAAAACAGCCCGGATTTCCGCATGCCCCGCAATTTGATCCGGGAAGCAGGTGCTGCACCTGGTCTAATTTGGGATTAATCTGAACCGCTAATTTCTTGGAAGCAATCGCTAATCCAATGCCAAAGGTCAAACCTAAAATCCCTAAAACCAGAATCGCAATTAGAATTTCCATAATATTAAAATTTAAATCCGCTAAACCCCATAAAGCTTAAGCTTAAGATCGAAGCAATAATAAAGGCCAAAGGGAAATCCTTGAGTGGTTTGGGAACATTACAAAGCTCTAATCTTTCCCGGATACCCGACATTAAAAGCATCGCCAAAGTATACCCTAACCCTACGCATACACCCTGAAAAACAGCATAATAAAAACTTCCCGCCACGGCCTTGCCATTTATAAAAAACATATCAATATTCAATACCGCCACACCTAATACCGCGCAGTTTACGGTAATTAAGGGTAAATAGATTCCGAAGGCGCGGTACAATTGCGGGCTTACCTTTCTAATCACCATTTCTACCAGCTGCACAAAAGTAGCAATAACTAAGATAAACGAAATAGTGCGCAGATAACCAAGATTAAACGGTAAAAGTAAAAAACGATAAACAAACCAGGTAATTGCCGATGACATCACAATAACAAACATTACCGCCGAGCTCATGGCCAATGCCGGCTTAGTCTCTTTGGAAATAGCAATAAATGAACAGAGACCTAAAAAACGCGAAAGGATGACATTGTAGACAAATACCGCGGAGATAAATATGGTCAAAAATTCCTGAATGTTCATGCTCTCTTATCCTTAAGGAGATTAAATAAACCTAACAGCAGGCCAATGACTAACAGGGCGCCGGAAGGCATGCCAAAAACAAAAATCGGTTCAAACCCTTTAACTAAGGTATGGCCCAAGATCTGGCCGGAACCCAAAAATTCCCGGATCGCCGAAATAAGGATCAGCGCCAAGGTAAAGCCTACGCCCATGCCTAAACCATCAAAGAATGAACGCGCTAAATTATTCTTGCAGGCGAATGCTTCTGCCCGGCCTAAAACTATACAGTTAACCACGATCAGCGGGACATAAATACCTAAGGAACGGTCTAACGCCGGGCTGTAAGCCTTCATACACAACTCAGCGATAGTAACAAAAGTAGCGATGATCACAATGTAACAGGGTATGCGGATCTTGTCAGGAATAAAATCTCTGATTAATGAGATAATTAAACTGGAGCCCAAAAGCACGAAGGTAGCGGCAATTCCCATGCCAATGGCGTTAGCTACCGATACAGAAACTGCCAATGTCGGGCATAAGCCTAAAGCCAGGACAAATGTCGGATTTTCTTTAATGATACCTTTAGTAAATTCTTTAATCAGGTTTTTCATTCTTCGACTCGCTTCGCTCGTTGATAGTGTAACAAACTTTCTGATTTTCGACAGTAGGAGAGGTTTAAACCTCTCCTACTGTAATTGATAATTAATAAAAATCAGCAAGGTTTATTCCAATGTCCGCTCGTTCAAAATGACCCAGGGAAAGATATCCAGGGGTCATTTTGTTCCGTAAATTCTACACTTAGTATACCTGTCAATAAATGGTGTAGCGGCATTCATCATCAATATGGCATAGGATACGCCTTCGGGATAGCCTCCCCAAATCCGGATCACCGCAGTAAGCAAGCCACAACCCAGGCCAAAAATTAGCTGGCCCTTGGCCGTTAAAGGAGTAGCCACATAATCCGTAGCCATAAAAAATGCCCCCAGAATTAACCCGCCGCTTAAAATATGAAATAACCAATCTCCGCCAAAAAGCTGCCTTCCTCCAAAAATATAGGTAAACACTGCCGTGGTAAAAATATAGGTTACCGGAATGTGCCAGGAAATATAACCTTTAATTAAAAGTAACGCTGCCCCGATTAATAATGCCAGGATACAAACCTCACCAATACATCCGCCGTGCTTACCCAAAAATAAATCCAGATACCGAATGTGCTCTAAAACCTTGCCTTCTTTAAGCATGGCCAAAGGAGTAGCGCTAGTGATGGCATCATACCCGGCTGCACGCAGAGGCTGGGTAAAGGTAGTCATATATTTTGGCCAGGAGGCCATCAGAAAAACCCTGCCCACCAACGCCGGATTAAAAATATTTTGCCCTAAACCGCCAAAAACCTGTTTACCAATGGCAATAGAAAATACCGCTCCCACAATCGGTAACCATAACGGCACTCCCGAAGGAAGATTAAAAGCTAATAATATACCGGTAATTACCGCCGAGCCATCCAGAACCGTAATCTTCTTTTTCGTCCATATTCCAAAGAGCAATTCCGTTAATACCGCGGCAGCCACCGCCACCAAGGTTACCCATAAAGCATCCAGTCCGAAAATAATTACACCCGCAATCCCCGCGGGGATAAGGCTGATTACCACCGTCCACATAATCCGGGAAATGGATGCTGGTTTATGGATATGCGGCGAACCGGAAACAATAAGATTATTTGTCATGCTTCGACTCTCCTTTGGTTAGCTCAGCATGACCCTGAGCGGAGTCGACACTTCGACCCTGCTCAGTGTCGATGGTGAGCTTAGTCGAACCATCGAATGGGTCATTTTTTATCAATGCTTTTATCTCTTGAGCTTTTTTCATCACTGAATTCATTACCGCGCGGCTGGAAATTGTTGCCCCGGTAATTGCCTGAACTCCAAATAAATCCAAACTACTCTGACGATTAAACTGAGCGGTAAATTTATCTTCCGCTACCCGCATGCCTAAGCCCGGGGTCTCATTCAAAGATATGATTTTTATCGCGCTGATTTTTCCATCCGGGAATATCCCGGCTAAGGTTTCAATGACGCTGGAATATCCTTTACCGCTGGCTTTAAAAACAAAACCGATTAACTTACCTTGGGCGTCAAATGCCTTATAATATAATATTTCCTCAGCCGCAGGAGGCTTAACCGCGGTAAATTTGGCAGCCAAAGGCATAACCTCTTTAAGCGCTGCCTGTTCCTCGGATTGCGCGGCGGCAATAATTTTAGGGCCGGTAAGCGTATTCACTATCGCCAGCAACCCCGCGGCCACTACACAAATAAATGCTAAAATGAAACCGTAACGCGCCATCTCTTTCATCCTTCGACTCCTTTCAGTCGCTCAGGATGACCCTGAGCAAAAGTCGAATGGGTCATTTGGCTACCTCTAACTTTGCCCTTTTAATCGTCTGCAACAATCTCCGGTTAGAAGGACAAACATAATTACATATACCGCACTCGATACAATCACTGGCTCCATACTCCTTAGTTAAATCCCAAAGCAATCTTTCCGAGGCTAAATTAATCTGGCAAGGCATTAGCCCCACCGGACAGCCGCGCACGCAGGCGGCGCAGCGGATGCAAGGATCTTCTTCTGTAATTTTAGCTTCTTTTTTATTCATCAATAACAGGCCGCCGCTGGATTTTATGATCGGAACCTCATCCGTATACTGGGCAATACCCATCATCGGCCCGCCGATAATAATTTTTGCCGGCGGTTCTTTAAGCGGCCCGCAAAACTCTATCAAGTTCTTGATGGGTGTGCCTAGGCGCACGAGTAAATTCTTCGGGTTTTGCAGGCAACTGCCTGTAACCGTAACGATCCGCTCAATCAAAGGCTTACCTTTATAAACCGCCTCATAAATTGCATACACTGTCGCTACATTCTGCACCAAAACGCCGATATCAAAGGGCAGCTTACCGCGGGGAATCTCTTTGCCTAATATATTCTGAATTAATTGTTTTTCTCCGCCTTGCGGATAATCCGACGGCAAAACTTTGACCCGGAAACCGGAAATTCCGGAAAAAACCTTGATCGCTTCAGGTTTATTTTCCTCTATCCCAATATAAATTTTTTGCACGCCTAAACACCTGGCAACTAACGCAATACCTAAGGATATCTCCGCGGTTTTCTCAACCATTAACCTGGCGTCCGCGGTTAAATACGGCTCGCACTCTGCGCCGTTAATAATCAGAATGTCTACCGGCTGCGGGGGATTAAGTTTGATGTGCGTGGGAAAACTCGCCCCGCCCATCCCGACTATCCCGGCATCTAAAACAATTTTTCTCAAATCCTGCGCCGTTAATTTATCTATCTCTTGCTGGTTTTTCAAGTAAAATGCTGCGGAATTATCCTGGCCATCACCTTCAATGACCACGGCTTTAGCCCTGCCTAAAACAGGGTGCGGCCAATCCTGGACAGCCACGACCTTACCCGATATCGAGGCATGAATGGGCGCATAAACATGGGCCGCGATGCTGGCAATCTTCTGGCCGAGGCTAACCGTATCGCCAACTTTTACTTCCGGATTACATATCTTTCCTAAATGCTGGATTAAAGGAAGATAAACTTTCAGCGGAAGCGGTAAACTCTGCGTCGCCTTGTTTTCTGAATAATGTTTATTTTCCGCTAATCTAACCATGCCGCCTTTCGATTAAAAATCAAACTGACTACACCCAGCACGCTTAATAAACCACCCACGCTAACCAAAATTAATACATGCGAAAATTTCTCCGCCAGCACGCTGCTGATAAACATAAACGAAAGAAACCCCAGATGCATCACAATTTCCAGGGAACTAAAAATCTTGCCCAGCATCTCATTATCGCTGACATTATGAATGATCGTATTGGAAGCAATCATAATCGGGGCAATAATCAAACCTAAACACAAAGCCAAAAATGCCGCGACAATAAAATTAGGATAATAATGTATTCCCAAGGCAAAGACGACCAGCATTATACCACTGGCGACCAAACAGACAAATATTATTTTATAATGCGAAACACGCTGGCCAAACTTGCCATAAATCAAAGAACCCAGAAATAAACCAATTCCCAAAAACATTACCAAAAGCCCCAGGTCCTTGGTTGCCGAATGCAATGCCTTTTGCACAAAAACAATAGCGACGACATAAACCGCTCCTAAAGCTGACCAAAGCGCAAAAATGATCCCCGCGGTAAAACGGATATCTTTTTTACGGATAAAATAAGCGATACCTTCCCGGATCTCTTGAAATACCGATTTTCTAATTACCTCCACAATCTCTTTACTTACCTGCCGGAATTCGGATTTAAAATCCATCGCGGACACAAACCGCTTGGAGATCAGGAAAATAAATGTCCCGGAAATTAAAAAACTTAAAGAATCCAGATAAAAACCGCTTTTGGCCCCCAGCTTCTCTACCAATACGCCGCTTATCCCAAAACCTAAGATTGCCGCGATCATTCCGGAGGTGTTAATCAGGGAATTGGCAACCAACAGGTCTTTTTTATCCACCAGGTCCGGTATAATCGAAAGCTTGGCCGGGACATAAAACCTGCCGATAGAAAAAGCAATAAAAATAATCAAATAAATGAGGGCTAAACTTTTAGCATAGAATAAAAATAAAGGAATGGTAAAAACCAGTAAACTGCGCAAGAAATCACAGACATACATCGTGCGCCGCCTGTCCCAACGGTCCACATAAACCCCGGCTAAAGGGCCGATTATAAATACCGGGATGATCGTGAATGAAAGGATTTTGGCAATTTGCAGTGTTGACCCCGGCGCGCGCAAATAGACTAAAGCAATCAGGGCCATCTGGCCTAATCTATCCCCCAGCTGGGAGACAATCTGGCCGCTCCACAATAAAAAGAAGTTGCGATTTTTTAAAACTTCGCGTAATCTGGCCATAGGGTGAGAAAACTAAACTTAAGCCGATGAGTGGAATCGAACCACCGACCTTGACTTTACGAAAGTCCTGCTCTACCAACTGAGCTACATCGGCAATAATATCTTACTCGGCAATTTTTCAACATTATACCAATTCCTGGATAATAGTCAATTACTCGCTTAGAATTGGAAAAAGGGTTGACAAATTGACAATTCATGATATATTTATTACATAAGATCAGTCTAGAGGAGAAACAAAGAAATTGATTAGTAACACGTATAAACCGCAAAGCAGCAACAAAAAATAACCATGCTTTGCGGATTTTTTTTTATCTTAAGAGGAGGTGAAACAAAATGGCAAAGGGTAAAGTAAAGTGGTTTAGCAACCAAAAGGGTTACGGATTTGTTACTTCTGAAGATGGCAAAGATGTTTTCATTCACTTCAGCGCTATCACCGGAGAAGGATATAAATCTTTAGCAGAAGGCGATGAAGTTGAATTTGAGGTTACTCAAGGCCCCAAAGGCGACCAGGCAACTAACGTAAAAAAAATATAAGCTTTTAAATAAGGTCAATAAGAAATGGGGTCAGATCTATTAGATCTGACCCCATTTCTTATTTAAAATGCCGAAAGAGGGATAAGGAATTTCTTTTCTCATAAATATTAACTATATCAAACATTTACATCTCCCATAACTTTAATCTTGAGCCTTTAAAGAGCCTTTATCTTCAGCCTGGCTGCCTAAAAAAATTGTTTTCTTATAAATATCAGCCATATAATCCGGCGCAAGGTGCTTGTATCTTTCAATCATATCTTTTTCTTTCCAGCCGCCGATCGCCTGAACCACATCTGAAGGACAGCCTTTCATAATAGAATGAGCGGTCCAAGTATGCCTAAAGCTATGTAACTTACCGGGCTTTATCTCTGCCTTGCGGCACAACTTCTTTAACTTCTGCCTTATCGCGTCGTTAGAAAACGGCTTACCCCTTGAATTAACAAATACAAAATCTCCGTCTCCCTGGTTATTACAAGACACGACTTTCCCCTCGTCATTGCAAACACTGTCCCCAGTGTCATTGCGAGGCCCGAAGGGCCGAAGCAATCTCAAAATCGACACCAACTCCGGATGAATAGGAATCGCCCTCGGCCTATCTGTTTTCGGCTTAAACCCCTCTTTGTGCCGAATAAGTATAATTCCTTTGTCAAAATCAATATCTTTCTTCCTGAGAGACATCAATTCCCTTTTACGCATACCTGTATAATAATAGGTAGCGAATATAACATACCAATTTATCTTTGTTTTCTCACTTTTGGCTATTTCAAAAATTTTCCGAATCTCCTCTTCAGTAAACCAACGCTCTTCTTTATATGGTTCCTGCAATCTCTTAACTTTCGATAAAGGATTATAATTAAGATAATCTTTTTCCATCAAACGTTTGAATAAGTTACTTAACATATCTAATTCAAAATTGACCGTCCTCTCCTTTTTCCCTTTAATATTTTTGCGGTATTCTTTAAACTCCTCAAAGTGTTTTTGCGCTAATTCATCCATATATCCTAAAGCCGGGAATTTATCTTTAAGAAATTCCGCGAAATTATTCATAATTTCTTCATACCGAACCACGGTTTTCTTATTACTTAATTCAGTTCTTTTTTGCTCAAGCCACGATTGCACACCTTGACTGACAGTAATCCTATAAGAAAAAACCTGCCTTTTAAGGCCGGCGTACATTCTATTAAATTCAGGCAGGTTCCTTTTTACTTCATCATGTGTTATGCCTAACTTATAATATTCCCTTTTTTGGGTACGAGGGTTAGTATAGCGGATCTCAAAAAATTTACCCCGCTTAACAACGCTCTTAAGGTTAAATTGCCTTAAACGATAGGTCATATTAATTTAACATTGTTTACCTCTCCGCTCTCCCATTTCTCAAGCTCATCCGCCTTAAAACGTAAGCCGCCTCTTTTGAGGTATGGTATTAAATTTTTTGAAGTCCACTGATAAAACGTATTCTTTTTAATGCTATACCTCTGACAAACTTCCTCCGGCGTTAATAATCTATCCATGTCGCCACTCCTTTCCTTATATCGTATGTAATTACACTTGTAATCTCAAAGGACAAAAAAATTTACCAGTTAATACCTAATGCCTTTATCTCCTGAATCACCCTGTCTTGTTTCGGCACGCTCATCCCCAATTCCCACCGCGCAACTGTTGTAGTTGTAGTCATCAACTTACCCGCTAATTCCTTCTGAGTAAGATCCTTCTCTTCTCTATACCTCTTAATTGCTCTCGCGAATTTTTGCCTATCAATCGTCGTCATCTTTCCCCTTATCTTAGCTTAGTCCCATGTTACCATATGTAATTACATCTGTCAAGCATTATTTTTGTTAAATTTAAAATTTATAAAAGTTGCTCTTGAAGAAAACTAATAAACTCCTCTGCACTCTTGTATTGAGCATATGTTTCTTCCGAAGTCTTATCTAGATTAACTAAAGTAGCATTTTTATGAGCAAGTAAATTCCTAGCATGCCCTATTTGTATAAAATCTTTTATCGAAACCTTCAATGTTTCTTTATTATTAACTTCTTGACTCATCTTTTCCTTGAATTCTTCCCCAAACAAACTAAAGAATTGATTTGCATTAATAGATTCCCAATCAAAATAAGTATGGTATTGTCTTTTAATACCTTTATTCTTTAAAAATTCAATGATAAGTTTGTTATCTACGTTTTTAGATACAAGATTCAGTAAAATATTCGTTATGCATTCTTCAAAATAACCTCCTGAAACCAATAATAAATATCTTTTAAACATATTATCAATATCACTTTTAAATGATAATTCATTATTTCTTTCAAGAAAATCCAATATCGACTTAGTTTCAAAATATAACTTATCAATTGGGGAATTGTCCATATGAAAATTTTATAATATAATCTTCCTTGCGCGATCAAGGCGAATAGCGACATTTTGTTTACTTGATAAACGCATTTGAGAAGCACCCGTAAACTGTTTGTCTCTTTTTAATCTATTTAATTTTATTGCCTCGATCTTCCCCTCAACTAAAGAATGCTTTTTATAAGATTTTTCGCAAATTGCATAGAAAACAGCTTCAAAAAGAGAAATATTAAACTTTCCAGTTTTACCAAAGAAAGATTTTTCTCGAAGTTCTGAACAATAATCCAAAAATGAATAAAATAATTTTTCGTAATAATCTAAGCTTTTACGAGTTTCCTTTTCACGTTCTTTTGAAAATGTATTAAGAAACTTTGTCATGGGAGGAGCATAGTTTTCTCCTTTTATTAACGCAGCATAACTCCTTAATAGGATCTCTACATCCTTTAAATGAAGATCTGGATCTTTCGAGCCAATTATTTTTCTCCAACGCTCATCTAAATTAACTTTATGTAATGTATCATAGAAATCAGAATGAAACATACACGCACGAATTTCTTGAGGAGTTAAATTAATCCCACCAGAGTTTAATCTTGTAAATATTTCATACATAGAAGAATCATCATCTTCTGGCTTAGTTTGTTTAACAATAATATTCCTAATAGTACGTAGGTCAAAAGAGGTTTTGTAATCCTTGAGCGTATCATAGTTCAAACCATTTAATCTACTAGTCACTCCCTCAACGCTACTTTCTAATTTGAGGTTAAAATCTGAAAAGAATTTATCATCAGCTAACACCTCAGGAGGAATTTTCCCTGCTTTATCAAAGATACGCCGCAGCTCCATTCTTTTTTCTTTCCAAGGGAACCTCTTTTTCATAAAATAATAAATTGTCATTAATCTTTGCTGTCCATCAATAACTTTGAATTTATTTCTCCCTGATTCATAGAGAAAAATTTGCGGTACAGGCAAGTTCATAATAAGGGATTCGATAAATTTTGATCCTCGCCTAATATCCCATACATAATTCCTTTGAAATTCCGGTATGATAACAGCTCCAGATTCTATAAAATCAAATATGGTTTTTATATTAAAATCATTTGGCGAAGCTGTAATATCATATTCAAGAACCAAATATTCTTCTTCTACTTCATGATCTCCTTCATACTCTCTTTTTATATCTGCCATTTCTCCTCCTGTTTAATCCTTCGCACACCTGTAGAAACTAGAAATTGTTTTCCCTTTACTTCACTGTTTTTTAAAAAAATTAGAAACGATTATTCATTATTATTTAAAAGCTTCTATAAACTCTGCCACAACTCGAAAATCTTCCCCAGATATATTTTCAAGAACAATATCCTTAAAATCTTTATTGTCAGGGGATAAAATAATTTTTTTGTGCCTCCACTGACCGTTACCAAGATCTTCCTTTTCACTCTTGTAACGTTTAATTGTAAATTTTTGATTGGTTTCAGGATCAGCAACCAAACGCGACTCAACAAGCACCACTAATCCATTACGAGATCCTCCGCGTTCAAACCGAAATAAACACCAGCTCCCGTCCGAAATAGTCGGCTCCATAGATTTACCTATTACCTGTGCAATAAACATTTCTTTGCTGATCTTCCGACCGCTAATCGGTTTCCAACCAATAACTTCAGGAGTTGATTGTTCTTTAAAAGACGTCGCTACTGCCTGCAAGGAATACACCGGCAGAAAATTTATGTATTTACGATTATCATCAATATCTCCATTCGTAATCACATCCTTAAAAAATAAAATGCCTTCCGCCGAACCACTATTATCTTTATTTAAACGATCATAAACCTTCTTTAATAAATAATCCTTCACCACTGCCGCAAAAACTTTATCATCCATAATTTTGTTAAAAATATCCTGATTCTGGTCCATTCGCTCAACGAGTTTTGCAATAAAAACGTCATCAAATCCATATTTAAAATTATCAATTGTGTTAGCCTTAGCCTGAACACCCAACTTCTCATCCATAACCATCTCTTCTTCTATCTGATCAAAAAATAGCTTGTCAGCTTCGGTAAAATCAGTTCCAAACCGGTCATTTAAAAACTTTATTATCTCTGACAAGTAAGCGTATTCTTCTTTATCCTTCTTCGTCCCAGCTTCTGAAATAGGATCAATGGCCGCACCTGAATCCTTTTGCAATTGAATCTTACCATCAACTATTTTTTGCAAGCGGTAATACTCAAGAGCGACTTCATCACCAAAATGATATCTTTCTCCACCATCAGGCCCCGGAAGTTTTTTCAACAATAGTCGGGAATAAGCATAGAATTTCTCAAGTTCAATATCTTGAAATGGCATAATCTGCGCCAAAAACGCGTACAAGCGAACAAAAACACCCAGCGTATTGGCAAAATCTTCTTTATGCTCATCTTTTTCAATTGCCTTGAACCGCTCAACCGCCACATCCACTATTGAATTCAATTGAGCATGCTCGCGCTTCGTCTGTAATTCTTTATTCCTGAAAAATACGGCACAGAATGCATCGATATCTGATTGATAAACCACCTTAAACGAATCCAGTTTGGTCTTGAGATCATAAAGCTTATTTGGATCCGTAACATCGCTTAACTGTGTCTGCTCGTAATACGGCTGAAACGCCGCTAATATATCTTCGCGCTTATTAACGAAGTCCAAAATGAAAGTATCTTCCTTCCCCGGACACGTTCTATTTAACCGGCTCATGGTCTGCACAGCCTTGACGCCGTCAAGCCGCTTGTCCACATACATGGTATGTAAAAGTGGCTCGTCGTAGCCGGTCTGATACTTTTCCGCAACAAGCAAAATCTGATATTCGGATGTAGCAAACTTTTGGGGCAGTTCTTTTTCGCCAAAACCATTCATTCCCGGTTCGGTATATTCCGGAGGAATACCATCCAAAAGCACTGTACCCGAAAAGGCCACAAGAGCTTTGATATCTTTATAGCCTTTCTCTTTCAAATACCGATCAAACTCATGTTTATATCGCACCACGTGTTCGCGAGAAGCGGTCACGACCATCGCCTTGGCCTTACCGCCAATCTTTTTCAAAGTGATCTGCCGGAAGTGCTCAATCATGACTTCGGTTTTCTGTGCCAAGTTATAGGGGTGTAGTGTTAAAAAACGCGCGATCGCACAAGCGGCCTTTTTCTTATTCATATTCGGATCGTCTTCAATCTTCTTGGATAACTGGAAAAAAGTTTGATAGCTGGTGTAGTTTTCAAGAACATCAAAAATAAATCTTTCTTCGATCGCCTGCCTCATAGAATAAAGATGAAATGGTTGTGGTTTTCCATCTATGCCCTTTTGCCCGAAAAACTCCAGCGTTTTTGCTTTTGGGGTTGCCGTAAAACCAAAGAAACTTAAATTCGTCCGGGGGCCACGTTTAAGCATAGATTCACGGATTTCATCTTCTATATCGTCATCCTCATCGATTTTCTCGGATACGATCTCGATTTTATCAACCGCCGAAAGAACGTCTTTCATCTTTTTAGCGGATTCGCCACCCTGCGAACTATGCGCCTCATCTACGATAACCGCGTAATTTCGCTTAGGCAGTGCCCCAACCTTATCCAAAACAAAAGGAAACTTTTGAAGTGTAGTGATAATAATATTTGTTCCACTGGTGAGTGCCTGAGCCAGCTGGGCGGAATCTTTGTCAATTTTTTCAACCACTCCAGACTTATGTTCAAATTGATAAATCGTATCTTGTAATTGTTTATCAAGAACGATACGATCGGTGATCACAATCACCGAATCAAATAACCTCTTATCGTTTTTGTCATGAAGACTAGCCAAATGATATGCAAGCCATGCGATAGAATTGCTCTTGCCACTCCCAGCGCTATGTTGAATTAAATAATTCTTTCCTGCTCCATTTGCGAGAGCATCGGAAGAAAGCTTCCGGACGCTATCAAGTTGGTGATAACGTGGAAATATCATTGTCTCAATCTTGAACTTTCTACCATCAAACGTCTTTTCCTCAACTTCTAAAAGCAAAAATCTTCCTAAGATATCCATCCAGCTGTCTTTTACCAAGACCGCTTCCCATAAATACGATGTCTTATGGCCGCTTGAATTCGGGGGATTCCCGGCACCTTTGTTATAGCCCTTATTGAAAGGCAGATACTTTGTCTTGCTCCCCTGAAGGCGCGTGGTCATGTAAATGACGTCTGTATCTACAGCAAAATGGACAAAGGCACGCTTCTTAAACTGAAATAAAAGCTCACGTTCGTCGCGGTCATATTTATATTGCCGTTTGGCGTCATCCACATCCTGACCGGTAAATGGATTTTTTAATTCAATAGTAGCCACAGGAAGGCCGTTGACAGACAAAAGCATATCAATCGAGCTTTCATCCTTGATGCTGTAATGAACCTGCCGGGTAACGGTGAGGATATTTCTATCGAATAACTTTTGGGTTTCCGGGTTTAATTTGCTGACTGGCTTAAAATAGGCGAGTGTGAATTTCTTGCCATAATCAGTGAATCCGTGGCGCAAACAATCAAGCATCCCGCGCGCATCCAGCTCTTGATTAAGGCGATATAAAAACTTTTTCTCGACCTCTGCGCCATGGATAGCCACCAAGCTATCCCAAACATTCTTCTGGGTATCCTTGATAAACTGAAACAAAACCATTTGATCAATCGCCAGATCCCGATTAAAATTATTCGGATCGCCTTTTACATATCCGCCAGGATCCATCAAACTTTGTTCGATAGCGTCTTCAAAAGCTTTTTCGTTAGTTATACCCACCTTGCAACTCCTAATTTATATTATCAGAATGTAAACTTATTCTTCGCCAATTTCAAGATTAAACGCTTCAAAACTAAAAATTCATCACAACTATATGAATGTATGTGCAACCCTGCATGTATCAAAGCCCCCTTGCCATATCGAATTAAAGCTATGGGAAATATTTTTTTGCCTTTATTCCACTGATCCTCACCTTCCTGTATAATAACAGGAAGATAATCGATAGTTTCGCTAGTAGCTGCCCTAAATCTCTTCAAATGGTTAATCCCTTGCAATAAATCTCCCCACATCTTAACCATGTCGCTCGTTTGAGTAACATTTATCTCAACCGGTTCTTCAAAAAGCACCTTTTTATTCTGAATATCATGTATATTACCTGTATATTTAACTCCAAACTCTTGAGTGAGAACAGAATATTCAAGATACTGCACACCTTCAATAACATGCGTTATTACTCTCTCGGACTGGGGTGTAGCAAAGGTATTTTGATTATAAAAGAATGCGCTACCAGTTACTACAAATATTCCTCCTTTATTAATATACTCACAGATCTCTTTAAAAGTTTTTAGTAAACGCGGATTTTCTTCGGGATAGTTTTCTCCGAACGGATTAATAACTATACTCCAAGAATTGTCAATTTCTGACGTTGGTATTAGAATCAATTCGCTAAGTAAGGGCTTCTTGAAATCCCTTTTTAATTGTTCAAACCACATGCTCGGCGTCATCTCACTCCACTGTCTTCTGCATGGATGCTCGACAGTTCGAGATTTAATAGACCCATTAAGTATTCCCACGCGAGGAAAGTGTTTTCTTCTCCAGTCTAGATACCATTGTTTAATTACGTTCCAAGTTAAAGAAACTAATAATAGAGTTGTACTCAATATCAAAAAAATGATTAGATAATCAAACCATGAACGTTGTTTCTTATAATAATCAAGCAAGATGTAAAAAAATGTTGTAAATACTGAATTTCTTAATGACTTAACTATATCTTTCATGACTAAAACCCCCTCACATCAATCTTTCCCGTTACCACTTCTGAAATCAAAGCGGTGCGGTATTCTCTTAAATATTCAATTTCCGAACCCAATTTCTGTAAAATTATATCCATTCTCTGTAAGGTCTGATGCAGGTATTCTGCGATCTTAATTTGTTCGGGTTTGCTCGGAAATGGAACAATGAGATTCCCAATAAAATCCCAACTTGCCCTCGGCATTTTAGATCCGTAGGTCGAACCATCAACCACATTTATAAAAGCACTTGAAAGGACTCTACAGAAAAGAAAATCCGGATCGATCAATGTGGTCGGACGCAGAACCAAGAGTTCCCCGCCGCAAACACCACAATTTTTTGCTCGATATACTTTGGCAAGATATGGCCGCAATTTATTGAACAACACGTCCCCTGGAGCAAAACTTTTCATTCCTTCGTTGTTTTGATCTTGGCTCTCAAGCTCAATTGTTTTTCCAGTCCAGCTTTCAAGATTTTCTAAGTCAATACGCAGTTCCGCTCCATTAACCTCTTCAATCGGCTGATTAACTAAGGACACTAAATATTTCAATCTTTTCATCTGCCAATGCTTCGGCATTTTGCCTAACCACTCAATGCCAGAATCTTTCATCTCGACATTGGGATCAAGCCCTTTAGTTACTGCTCGATTGGTGATCGCCGCCCGCTCCTCCTTGATAAGATCAATCATCCGCTCTTTTTTGGCAATCAAGTCATCAACCTGCGCGGCCTTGCGATTAAGATACTCAGCAATTATTTTCTGTTCGCTTACTGGTGGGAGCAGAATTAATATATCTTTAAAATCATCTCGACCTAAGATTTGCCGCGTCGTTCCCTTACACGCTTTGCTAAATTGACTCAAAACTTCATGAACATTGCAAAAATATTTCTTAAACCCTAAATTCAGATTATAACGCTCACCAGTCCTTAGACGAATCAAATGATAGCTATAAACAGTATTACGAAGCTCTGCTGTAACCACAGCCGATAAACCAATATCTTCGGCTGTTTCAGAACTTGGAGTAAACACCATGTCTCCTTTTTTTAAACTATGCTCCCTAACTTTTTCTAACGTTGTTGTCGTTTCCATTAAATTTTCCGAAAACTTAATCTCTAAACTAGAATTACCATAAACATTTGTATAATTTACCATCCTAACGGGAAGTTCGCTTGCATCGCTTTTCTTATCAATACCGCTGGCAGAAAAACGGCCTATTCTTCCTAGCTTAATAAGCTGCCAATGCTTAGGAATCGAAGGAAACCACTCAATTTTAGAATCTTTATATGCCGGATAATATTTCATATAATCAAGACGCAATTATTGAAAAAGCACCAAATAGGGTGCCAAAAAAATACAAAACCCAGAAAATATTTTCATCAAGTTTCTCAAAAATAGTATCTCCTGCACACGTTTGCCCTTGCCATCCTAAGCGAGCAAGCGTTGCCCAAGAAAAACAAAATATAGATAACAATCCGACATATTTATTCTCATAAAAAATTTGTCTATGGAAGCCGAACACCGATATTAACAATCCCGAGACTGCTGCCAACAAAATCCAGCCTAATGAAAGTATCATTTTCTGATAAAGCAGTTTTCTTCGTTCTATTGTATCGCGACGCAGACGATCTTTAGCTTCATTCTTATGTTGTTCATTAGCTTCTCGCAATCCAGAATTCGAAAGTAATTCTCTCTTAAAATCAACGTTTACCAATTCATCCAAAAACCAATTTTTATTAAATAGACACAGATAACTTTTTACAAGAATGAGCATTTTAGTCTTTCAAAACCTCCCCCATTAGCCCTTCGGTTTCTTTTTCCAATGCGAGGATATCATTGCGAATCTCTTTCAGTGATCTTAGCGGTTTGTATTTATAAAACTCCTTGGTAAAATTTATCTCATAGCCGACTTTATCTTTGCTCCTGTCCATCCACGCGTCAGACACATGAGGCAAAACTTCGCGCTTGAAATAATCCTCAATATTATCCATAAGTGGAATGTTTTCATAATCCCGCAGATCAGTATCCGGCTCCGGATTCCCGTCTTTATCCATACAGATATCTGCCGTTCCATCTCGCTCGGATAGAGCTTCAAGGATCGCCTTCATCACAGGCGCTTTAATCTCAAGCCTTGATTTTTCTGCAACTTGCTCGATAACCTCAATAAACTTCTCACGGTTCCTATAAAGCTTAGAATCGAAAGTTAATAACATCACCTTGATATCTTTTTTCAGTTTTTCGCCTTCCTCGATTTCCCTTAATCCTTCTTTGCCTTTCTTCTTGGATTTAGCCAGATTAATTAGTCCTGGCTGCTCATCAAGCCGCTCAATCCGTTCCTTTAAAACCTGAAAATTAAGCCGAAGCGACCTTTCCACTGTTACGCGCGTATAGCCAAAATATTCGTTAGGAAATATTTTGCAGTATTCACACTCCTTAAATTCTCCGTAAATCTTGGTAATTTCAGTAATATGCTCATCACTAATTTCATTTCGTTTATTCCCAAGGCTACGGGGCATTTTACTAAAAGACTCAACCGCGTTGATAAACTGAATCTTGTCTTTGCGTTCCTTCTCTTTACGATTCGTAACAATCCAAATGTAAGTCGAAATGCCGGTGTTATAGAAAAGTTGATCCGGCATCGCAATAATCGCTTCGAGCATATCATTTTCAATAATCCATTTACGGATTTCACTTTCACCACTTACGGCCCCACCCGAAAAAAGAGGTGAACCGTTGAAAACTATCCCTAGCCGCGCGCCACCATTCTCCGGTCGCATCTTAGAAATCATGTGCTGTAAGAATAGAAAAGAGCCGTCACTGATACGCGGAAGTCCAGCGCCAAAACGCCCAGAAAAACCCAACTTCTCGTATTCCTTGGTAATTTCCTCCTCAATCTTTTTCCACTCCACACCAAAGGGAGGATTGCTCAGCATATAGTCAAACTTTTCGTCTTTAAGTCCATCTTGCGTGAAGGAATTGCCAAACTTAATATGCTCCGTATTCTGCCCCTTAATGAGCATGTCAGAATTACAAATAGCATAAGACTCAGGATTTAACTCCTGACCGAATACGCGTAAATCTGCACCGGGGTTAAGTTCACGAAGATATTCTTCAGCTACAGAGAGCATACCTCCAGTTCCACATGCAGGATCGTATAGAGTTTTTACGATACCTTTTTTAGTAAGAACATCTTTATCGTTCAGAAAGAGAATATTGACCATAAGCCGGATAACTTCGCGTGGCGTAAAGTGTTCTCCGGCTGTTTCATTGGAAAGGTCGGCGAACTTGCGAATAAGCTCTTCAAAGATATAGCCCATCTCAATGTTTTGAATCTTGTCTGGATGCAGATCAACTTCGGCAAAACGCTTGACGATCATATACAAAAGATTCGATTTATCAAGCCGCTCGATATGATCATTAAAATTAAAATGTTCCAGAATACTGCGGGCGTTCTTAGAAAAACCGTTGATATAATTTCTTAGGTTAGCGGCTATGTCATTGGGATCAGCAACCAGTTTCTGAAAATCAAACTTGCTCTTACTGTAAAAAGATAACTTCGCTTTTTTCTTAAGTACCGTCTCGGCGGCTTCTGGCGATAATCCTTTAGTTTGTGGCAAATATGACAACACTGCTTCCTTAGTTGGCTCAAGCACACAATCCAGACGTCGCAAAACCGTAAGCGGTAATATCACCCGGCCGTATTCAGACTGCTTATAGTCTCCGCGCAAAAGTTCGGCCATGCTCCAAATAAAACTTGCACTCTCTTTAAAATTAATCGTCACTCTAATCTCCTTTACTTCAAGTATCAATCCTCGAATCTTTATATAGCGAATATTGCTTAATAGTCTTATTACAAGATTTTACTGCGTGTCATATATTACACACAAAATGACTTGTGTGTCATTTTATCTATTTTTTGACACACAAACTATATAGCGCATCATTTATTACACACAAGATTATTGCACAATATCGAAAAGCTTATTAAATATGAGTATCTCCGGGCTTCTTCCTTTACCCTCCCGAAGCGTAGTCAGTATCTTTTCTTTCTTAAGTAGTCGTAAAAGCCTAATAGCGCTTTCTTTAGGTATCTTTGAAATTTTAATAAAATCTGTTGTTGAAAAAAGCGGGCGCGCAAACATCGTATCTAGAACTTTTATGACATATTGAGAGTGCGTCAGCTCTGAAAGTTTGTGTTTTTTAATTTCATATAACTCGAGTATCGCTTTTGCTTTAACGCTATTGGCCTTTGCTTGCGCGACGATCGCCCGAAGGAAAAATTCAATCCAGTCATCCCATTTTTTATCTTCAGATATTGCCCTCAGTTTTGCGTAATATTCTTCGCGATTACTCTCAAGATATTCACTTATATAAAACATCGGAGAATTAAGCACTTTCTTTTCATAAAGAAAGAGCGGTATTAAGATTCTACCTAATCTGCCATTGCCATCTAAAAAAGGATGAATTATTTCAAATTGCGCATGAATAATAGCCAATTGTACCAAGCGATCTTTTTCATCATAATGGATATATTTCTCAAAATTTGAAAGATGCTCCATAAGAATCGCTGGTTCAGGCGGAACATAGCTTGCTTGTTCAATAGTAGAGCCAAACCTACCAATATAATTCTGGCTAGTCCTAAAACTCCCGCGACTTCTATCTTTACCTCTAACGCTGTCAAGAAGCATGCCGTGCATTTGTTTAATTAGGTTTAACGTTATAGGTTTTTCTTTCATCCATTGAATCGCGAAACGCATTGCTTCTCGGTAATTAATAATTTCCCTAATATCATCATATTTCTCAGTTTTTACATCCGGCGAAGCTTCGTATTTCAAAACCTCTTCCAAAGAAGCCTGCGTTCCTTCAATTTTAGAAGAAATAACAGCTTCATTAGTAGTCAATGGAGACAAAAGGACTCTCGGATTAATGATGCCTTGCAATATACCGTCATATCGCGCCAGCTCAGCATTTGCTTGGCCAATTAAGGTAATAAACCTAACCCAATCCACTGATTCTAACGGTAGCAGCTGTGGTACATAAGGCTGTTTCATTTCAACACCTCCAACAATAATTTTTCTATTTTTAGATTCAAAAATAACTCTTTCAACTGTAAAGCTAATTATACTACAATTTTATGCGATTAGGCGAGAAATATCTCCCGCTTGCCAAAAGATCGCTACGCATTTGCCTTAGATAATCAGGTTCAGCTTTCTCGCTAGATGCGTTAAAGGAATTAGTTATAGTTGTATTGTTTATTGTATAGTTAATATGGTGGTGAATATGGCTGCACCCATCTACGCGCTCCTGTTCACCTGTTTTAGCGAAATCTGCACCTATCCATTCCATTAGTGCACTTTTTGCACCTATTGAGGTTGCAGTCATTTTGAAAAGATAATCAAAGATTTGGTAATAGTTTTTGCGACCCTTCTTAATAACCCTGATGAGGCCCCTCTTTTTTAGCCGCTCTAGGGCATAGATAACTCCGCGCCGGGAAAGACGGGTTTCTTCAGCAAGGGTGTTTATGGCAGGATATGCCTCTAATCTCTGCCAATTCCAGTGGCTGCATATAGCGACATAAACTCTAACTTCAGACAGAGTCATTTCATACCATACACCGCTAGCAAATAAAGTATTTAATATTCTAATGTGATCGTAGGCCATAAAACCTCCTGAGATTGCTTCGTCGCCTTCGGCTCCTCGCAATGACTCAATAAGTTTGAGCCGTTAATGAGCCAATAACTATAAAGAAAATACAAATTCATACAAAATTAACTAATTAAGTATAGGAAAACAAAAAGGCGTAACTGTATGTTTTCCACACAATTACGCCATAACATAAACAAAAAAGAGGGGTTATGAAAACCCCTCTTTTTATTAAATGCCGAGAGAGGGAATCGGACCCCCCACGCCGGCCTTTTCAGGGCCGCGCTCTACCACTGAGCTATCTCGGCTAACTTTTATGTCTTAGCGAATCCGCCACGCTTTGTGGCGGAGAGCTATCTCGGCTAAATATTATTTTAAGCTTTTGTTATATTGTACACAGATTCCCCAAAAAGAAAAGATAAAAATACGAGGAATCTCTTATCTCACACCGGTAATAATCTTCACAAAAATATCCTGCGCCAGCTCCATGTTGGGGAAATGGTATTTACGCGCAGACACCCTAACCCGAGTTGTCGCCTGAGTCAAGCGGACTAATTTTATCCAAACTTTGCTGGATTGCGCCCCTAATTCAATATAACCGGTACTGGCATTTTCCTGCTGGATTGTGCCATAAGCACTGGCAACCCTCAAGGCTGAGCCCCAAAGCGCCTCATAATTCTTATCCGTATCCCCCTGCACAGTATCCTTGCTTACCGCATATGCCCCCATACCGCCTGCGGCTGCCCCGATAATCAGAGGCACGCATCCACAAATTAATGGAAGAAAACATAATACTAAAATAACCGCAAAGCACCTGTTCATCTTGGCTCCCTTTTTGAAAAAACTTTAATAAAACAGAAAATAGTCAGGCCGATAATTAATCCCCAGGAAAAAATTAAAAAAATCCATCCTCCTAATTTCACCTCTACCCCCCTATTTTAGCTTTCTACGCCTCCAAGCAATCCTTACCAAAACCACCAGGATTATAAATACAAGCAATAAACCCAAACGCGTACAAAAAATAAACGGCTTATTTACGCCGGATACATTTTTCATCATGATTATCGGCAGCCACTCTTGCGCAAACCACAGGCCTAAAATAATAAATAAGAATGCAGGCGTGATATACTTAATGATAAATTTATAAACCTTAGGTATCGTCATATCCGCGCCCTGATGGATCTCCTCCCAGGCTTTATCCATACCAAATACCCAGGCAAATAATATGGTCTCAATGGTAGCAAAAACTACCAGAAAAAATGTGCCGCCCCAAAAATCCAATTCATCAACTACTCCCCGGCCCAGAAAAAATATTGCCGGCTGGCACAAGATGAACGAAACTATACCAAATATGGAAACTGCCCGTTTACGGTTAATATTGAACTCATCCTCTAAAAATGCCACTGCCGGCTGCGCCAAAGAAACCGAAGAGGTTATTCCGGCTAAAAATAATAGAAAAAACCAAAAGAATCCAAAAAGCTGCGGCCAGGGTAATTTATTTAAAACCAGCGGCATAGTTACAAAGCCTAAATTAAATACCCCGGACTGCGCAATTAATTTAATATCCACCGGCCCAAAAAATACAAATGCCGCCGGAATAATTATGCTGGCCCCCAGGATGACTTCGGCAACTTCATTAGTCACCGAGGCGGTAAGCCCGGAAAGCACAACATCATCGGCTTTCTTCAAATAACTGGCATAGGTAAGAATTACTCCGATACCCACACTTAAGGTGAAAAATATCTGTCCGGCTGCCTCCAGCCAGACTTTAGCCGACTTGAGCGCGGAAAAATCCGGATTCCATAAAAAACCAAATCCTGCGGAAACATTCCAACCCGGCCTGCTTAAATCCGGAACCCCTAAGGTAAACACTCTGATCATCAGCACTAAACCAAAAATAAACAATAGCGGCATCGCCCACTTACAGAGCTTTTCTATTCCCCCTTTTATTCCATAAAAAATTACCCAAACATTCAATAAAAAAGTAATTAAAAAGAAGGTATACGCGGTTCCTATGCCATTAAAATACTGATTTTTCTCTAACCCCTGAAAACCGATCAAAAAGCTGCGCAAAGAATGCTGGTCCAGAAGAGCGGTATACCTGCCGGTTAAAGCAAAGAAACTGTAAGCCAGAGTCCAGGATTCAATAAAGATATAATAGATGAAGATAACTAGCGGGCCGAATATTCCGATGACTCCGAAATATTTAATAAAGCGGTTTTTCTGCCAGAGGCTATGGAATATTCCGGGGGCAGTGCCATGCTCAAATCCTCCTCCGTAACGGCCCAGAGTCCATTCAATCCACATCAGGGGTATTCCTAAAAGCAAAAGAGAAATAAAATAGGGGATCATGAACGCTCCCCCGCCGTTAGCCGCAGCCTTAGCCGGAAAACGCAGGAAATTTCCCAGGCCAATGGCTGAACCCGCCACGGCCATAATAATTCCCAGGCGTGACCCCCAGCTATCCCTCTTTTTTTTCTGCGCCATCATTTTACTGCATCGATTTAAGTGCTTCCTGGATCAATGGTAATACGCCCTCCGCTTCTTCTTTTACCAGGCGCCCAAGTTTGGCGAAAGCATATTCGCCGTTCCTATCTTTTACCTCTCTGACGATTTGAATCTTTTTAGGCCCCTTATTATAAGAATAAACGCTGACCACAATTTTACCGGAATCATTCTCCCAAAACCGCGTGAACACCTGCGTATCCAAACTGCTATCGTATGGCATTATATTCCCCCCTTTTAAAACTTCTTTCCGTGCCGATAAGCACGGGTTTTATTATATTCAATTTTCTTTAATAACGCTTTTTCCAGGTCTATTTTTCGCGAGCCGCAATAATCGAATATGCGGATACAGCAGTCTGCCAATTCCTCCGCCAGATTATTTTCTTTATCGTGACTGCGCATTGCCTCCAGGGCCTCGGATAATTCCGAATGCATCAGCGCGATTAACTCCCCGTCATTACGCGTATCATCCCACCAACCCTTGCTTTTAGCAACGCGGTGGCACTCCTTAATTAAATCATTGATTGATAACTTTTTCTTTAACATCAGTTTTCTTCTCCTGTTGGTTTTGAATATTAGGCTTGGGTTTAGGATTAAGTAACGTATCAATACCGGTAAATATTCTATTTGCGATTTCCTCTTTAGCGTAAATGCTGGGGCTGGATATTTCAATCAAGGTGCTGGCTCCTGTTTCCTCAGTAAAGAATATTCCTACAGGGGTAGTATCTGTGGGAGAAAGATAAATAGCAATCATCTTTTTCTCAAGATCCTCTGCATAGATACTGGATTCTTTATCCTTAGTATTCAGGATATCCTTAACTTTAACATAGCAGTCATTATATCCCAGAGCAAAAGATTTTTTCAAGGCATCCTTGCGCTTTTCTTCTAAGACCTGCGTAGATACGCCGATAAAACCCTTCCCCATCTCTTTGACTGTTGCGCATCCTGACAAAACCATAATTAGTAAATAACATACAGCGATCGAAACAAAACGTTTATTCATTTATGGCTCCTCATTTTTCCCCAGCCTCCGGCGCTTGGGGAAAAATGACCCCGAGCTCCCGCGAGGGGGAGAACTTTTTCCCCAGCCTCCGGCGCTTGGGGAAAAATGACCCCGAGCTCCCGCGAGGGGGAAATACTATATTATTTAATTTTAATCATTCATTGACCAGCTGCCAAATCCTCGCTAAATGTTTACGCGCCTCAGCCTCTCCGCGCTTGGCAAATTCATCCGCCTTATGCAGTTCCAGCCAGAATAAACCTGTAGTATCCGGATGTAAAACAATATCCGCCAACTCACCTTCACGCCTGGCGACCTCAGACTGCAAGACCTCAACACTACTAAAAATAATATCTACGATATTAAAGTTAAAAAAATTCTTTAGCCGGCCAAACAAACCCGGGCGGCTGGCTTTCTGAATCTCCCCGCTCGACTCCGGCGGAACTCCTTCTTTTAGCTTTTTTAGCTGATTTAAAATATCCTCCCGGGAGGGGGTAACATTGACGGCGATAATCTTTTTGATCCCCATCTGCATTAAAGGCTCAGTGGGCAAAGGATAGGTCACCCCGCCATCAAAAAGCACCTCTTCTTTGAACTTAAAAGGCGCAAACACCCCCGGCATGGAACAGGAGGCCATTATAGCATCAACTAAGAGCCCTTTGTCTAAAATCTTCGGTTCTTTCTTCCGCACATCGCTGGCAATTATTTTTAAGGGAAGTTTTACATCATAAAAAGTTTTATCTCCCAGATGCTTCTTTAAAAACCGGTACAATTTATTGCCTTTGATAAAACCCAGGCGCGGAAAAGTTATGTCAATCAAGCCCCAAATATGCTTGGGCTCTCTGAACTCCCGCATGATCTCTAAGATTTCACTGCTGCTTTTACCGACAGCCCAGAGGCTGGCAATGAGCGCGCCGATACTGGAGCCGACGATAATATCAACCGGAATATTTTCTTCCTCGATAACCTTTAATACCCCCAGATGGCAAAAACCATACCCTACCCCTACTCCCAGCACTAAACCCACCAGGCAATCCCCTAACTGCCGGGCAATACGCCTGACTGCCTGGGAATATTCGCAATCCGGCGCATCAATAATTAACCGGGCTGGCGCGTCAAATTTTATCTTAGGAATAGTAGCGAAAATATCCTGGCCCAGGATTTCTAACTGGCCGCTATGGCCAATCTTGGATAATTTATATTCATTAATAATGGTCTTTATTTTACCCGGATCAAAATTAAAATCCTTTTTCAAGCGGCTGATCAGGTTATTCGTACGTTTTAAATCGCAAGGATCCGGGCTGCTCAATATGTGGATCAGGTCGCTTTGATTAAGCATGCTGATGATTGAGCGGTCCATCGCCGCAGGCAAATCTAAAATAATATAATGGTAGTCATTAACCAAAATACTTAATATTTCAATTAATCTTTTAAGGCAAGAATCATTATCCTCCTCATAATAAAAACAAAGCAGTTCAATACCAAAGTTATTTCTTAAGATAAGCTCTTTGGGCAAAACATGAATATCGGCCTTGCTGGATAAATCAAATATCGGCGGCTGCTGGATTTGGAGCTTTTGCGGCAAAGTGTGTATCTTGCCCTTAGCTAAAATATCCAAAACAATTACCGATTTATGCGTTTCACGATTAAGGCTAAGCGCGAGATTCAAGGCGTAAACGGTTTTTCCTGCCTGGGCATAAGAGCTAAACACCGAAATAACCGTACTCTCAAATATTTTTTTCTGATGGATGTCTTTACGCTTAAGCCGGCGGCTTAAGGAGCGGCTTAAATCAATGGCCAAATGCGGAATACTCTGCAGCAGGGGATTGAAATCATCTCTCTGAATCACCAGAATAGCACAATCATTCATTGCTTCGCTAGTAACCGAATGTGTTTCATTAGTAAGCAAAGAAATAATGCCGAAATATTTACCCCGGTGCAGATATTCTAAAATTAATTGGTTACCGTCTTTATCCTTAGTGTAAATTTGTACCCGGCCCGAAATAATACAATAAAAAGCGCTGGGGGCAGAGCCTTCTTCGTAAATAATTTGGCCTTTGCGGTATTCAATAACCTGGCTTTTGGCATTAATGATGGCCAACTCTTTTTTGCTCAAGCCCGCAAAAAATGACAGCTCGCTGATAATAAACTCTTTATTTTCCGGGTTCATTTAAATTTCACCGCTTTTAGAAACTTCCGCCAGTTTCATCGCGCTGGCTTTAATCGTGCGTTTATAATTTTGATAATCCACATGCACCAGGCCAAAACGGGGGGCAAAACCCTTATCCCACTCAAAGTTATCTATCAGCGACCAATAAATATACCCTAAAACTCTAACCCCCTGGCCGATAGCCCGCTGCAACTGCTCCAGATGCTCACGAATATAATCCCATCTTAAATCATCATCTTCAGTACAGATACCATTTTCAGTGATCAAAACTGGCAGATTATACTTCTTCGTGGTAATCAGCAACTTAAACAATCCCTCCGGATAGATATCCCAGCCTAAAGAATTTTTACGCAACGGATAGTGATTATCTTGACAAGTCCGCAGCAATAAATCCCTGATCCGCCAGCTGCGCGCATCCACCAGGTTCCGGCCGTAATAATTAATTCCGATGTAATCCAGGGTTTTGGCGCGCAGGAGTGTATCGATAAAATAAAAATTATATAATTTATTCCGCAGGTAGGAGGCCAATTTATTTTTTAATGTCGGCTGGCAAATCTCAAAGGCCTGTAAATTAGCCGCGATACTAACCATCGGACGGGCTAAGGCCTTTTGACGATAAATTTTGTGTATTATCCGGTAAGCTTTAATATGCGCTTGGGCTAAATTCAGGGTTACTTTAGCCGTCTTAAATAATGAACACTCTCCGGGAGGCCAAGCACCTAAGAGATAAGCATGTGAAGAATAAACCAGCGGCTCATTGATGGTTATCCAGAACTTTACCTGGTCCGCAAACTCCCTGACTATTTTATCTACAAAACGCAAGAAATACCTTTGCAGCTTGAATTTAGTCCAGCCGCCTTTTTGGCTAAACCAGATAGGATTGGTAAAATGATGCAGGGTAACTATCGGCTCTATTCCTTTGCTCTTTAAATCCGCAATAATTTTACGGTAGTGCTCGATCTCTAAAGGCTGGAAGTTCCCCTCAGACGGCTCAACTCGGCTCCATTCTATGGAAAAACGATGACAGTTATGATTAAGTTGTTTAGCGATGGCGAAATCTTCCGCGTAAAGTTCATAATGCTTGCAGGCTGAATGGGAAGCTTCTTTTAAGAAATGGCCCTGCTCAGCTTGCCACCAGTCGTTATAAATATTCTGGCCCTCAACCTGATGCGCCGAAGTTGCTGCACCCCAAAGAAAGGCTTGCGGAAATTTATGCATATAGGGTTATATTATAGCACCGGGAAAAAGATAATCCCAACATAAAATGCTGGGATTATCTTTAAACAAAACTATTTCTCCGGATGGAACTTTCAGGCTAGCGTTTAACCGGCTTAACTGCCGTATTGGAATATTTACTCATCGCTTCCCAGGTTTTTGGGCCGACCCTGCCATCAACTTTTAAACCATTTTCCTTCTGGAAGTCCTCGATGGACTTCTTACTCTTCGGGCCAATATTTCCGTCGATTTTACCAGCATAGAAACCCGCGTTCTTTAAAGCCGTCTGGATTTCAATACCTGTCGGTTTATACGGGCCTGAGGGCGGTAAAGGCAACAGTTCTTTAGCCGGAGCAGTTGTACTCGTCGTTAAAATTTTAGTTTCTGGAGCCTTGAGCTCCGGCGCAGCCTGAATAGGGCCATCTGCCGTACTTAAAGATTCCATGGTAATAGGCTGCAACTCCTCATCCTGCTGCTTTTTACTACAACCAGATAATGCTGCCAAAACTAAAACCGCTATTCCAAAATTCAATACCCTCTTCATACCTCTCTCCTCTCTATACTTTATCAAATTGATTATTATGACGTTTTGTTGTTTTTAAATTGCCGGAACCTGTTCACCTCCCTGCCTGCCGGCAGGCAGGCTTATCAAAGTTAATTCTAACAAAATTTAAAAATAAATCAAGCATCTTATAATCTTTTCAACCCCGGAAACAAAAAAATAATCAATGTAAATAATACCAGGCATACCAGGCCGCAGAAAAAAAGAGCTGCCGATACCCCCCAGGATTGCGCCAGTGTCCCGGAAATTAAATTCCCGAACGGCACCACCCCGGCAAAGGTAATCATAAACAGGCTCATCACCCTGCCGCGAAATTCATCCGGCACATTAACCTGCAATAAGGTATTCACTAGGGCAATCGGAATAACGCTGCAACCACCTACAAAAATTAAAGTAAAAATAGACAGGAGGTAATTTTTAGATAATGAAAAGGTTACCAGGGAAACAGAAAATAAAAATACCGACCAAATCAAAAGCCTGCCCTTAAATTTAAAATCGCCCAGCTTGGCTAAGCCTAACGCTCCCGCCAATGCGCCAATTCCGGTGCTGGACATAAGCACCCCCAAACCTTTTACTCCTACGCCAAGCACATGGCTGGCAAAAACCGGCATAAGTATGATATAAGAAACACCAAAAAGGCTCATCGCTGCAACCACGCTCATTAAGGCTATAATAAGACGATTACCACTAACAAAACCCAACCCTTCTTTAATGTCCCTGAACGCGGAATTACCGTTGCGCACTGTGCTTTTGCCAAACTTAATATAAAAAAGCGCAATAATTACCGCCAGAAAACTAATCCCGTTTAAATAAAAACACCCGCTCATTCCGATTACCGAAATTAACACGCCGGCAATCGCCGGGCCGATAATCCGCGAAGAATTAAAAGCCACCGAGTTTAAAGCAATCGCATTAAAAAGATGTTCTCTGCCCACCAGCTCCACCACTATCGACTGCCTGGCCGGGGCATCAAAAGCCATAATCACCCCATTAAGCAGGGCAATAAACATAATCTGCGCCGGCGTAATAAATCTAAATTGGGTCAAAACTGCCAATAAAAATGCCAGCAACATAAAAGCGGCCTGGGTGAAAATTAGTATATTTCTTTTATTTATCCTATCCGCCAAAACTCCTCCGAATAAGGAAAGAATAAATATCGGAATGGAACCTAAAAAACCCACCACCCCTAAAAGAAAAGCCGAGTTAGTAAGTTGAAACACCAGCCAGCTCTGCGCCACGGTTTGTATCCAGGTACCCACTAAAGATACAAACATACCCAACCAATATATCCGGAAATATTTTACTTTCAATGAAGAAAACATGCTTAAGCTTTCTTGTAGTAGTAGTGCAGGTTTAAACCTGCACTACTATTTTAGGAAGGACTGCTTAACCTTTGCTTTACCAGATCACTTACTAACTTGCCATCAGCCTGCCCGGCAAGCTTAGCCGTCAGCTCTTTCATCAAGCGGCCCATATCCTTTATGTCCTTGGCCCCGGTGGAAATGATCGCTTCTTCCATCAGGCTCTTAATTTGCTCGGCGGATAACTCCGCAGGCAGATAACCCTTAAGGATCTCTGATTCTTTCTTCTCTTTTTCTGCCGCTTCCAGCCTCCCGCCGCTGGTAAACTGTTGGATAGAATCCTGCCGCTGCTTGATTTGTTTTTTTATAACGACAATAACTTCCGCATCCAGCAACTTATCTTTTTTCATGGTGGTTGCCTGATTAAGCATGTCCGCCCGCAAGAAACTTAAAACGGAACTTTTCAGGGTATCCCTGGCCTTCATCGCCTCTTTATAATCATTAAAAATCTTTTCTGCCAACATGATCGCTCTCCTCCCCTTTTCTGATGATAAAGTTAAAAAGAAAAACAATCCTTGAACTTAGTTAAGCGCCTTTCTAAATCTCCCCGGGTAAGCTTGCTTGTCCTATACAAACCAAAATCTTCCACGTTAAAAGAAGCGGCAACTGTCCCGTAGGCTAAAGCCTTCTTGATGGCCAGAGAATTAACCTTGGCCGCCTTAGTCAAATAACCCATAAACCCCCCGGCAAAAGTATCTCCGGCTCCGGTAGGATCAATTACTTTTTCCACCGGATACGCCGGAAGAGAAAAAGTAAATTTTTTATTGTAAAAAATAACCCCGTGCTCGCCTTTTTTTATCAAGACCATCTTCGGCCCCAAAGAACACAAGCCCTTGGCCGCCTTAATCAAATTACTTTCACCGCTTAATGTGCGCGCCTCCTGATCATTGGCCACATAAATATCTATATGCTTAAGTAATTTAATCAACTCTTTGCGCTTGGTATTAATCCAATAGTTCATACTGTCTAGGCCCACTAATTTTGGAGAATGCATCTTCGTTAAAAGATGCTCCTGGATATCCGGATCGACATTGGCTAAGAATATATTCTCGATCTTGCGCTGCGCTTCGGAGATCTGCGGTTTAAATACGGATAACACGCCCAGCTGGGTATTTAAAGTAAGCGCGGAATTTAAATCCCCCTGATATTCACCTTCCCATCTGAAAGTTTTTCCCTTATCCATAATCAAAGAGCTAAGATTAAGCCCTTTACTCCTTAAGAAGGAAATATGCTTTCGCGGGAAATCACTGCCCACAATCGCAATCAAATTGACACCGGTAAAAAGCCTGGCGGCCATCGAAAAATGCGCCGCCGAACCTCCCAACAGCTCTTTACGCCTGCCAAAAGGAGTTTTTACGCTATCCAGTGCCACAGTACCCAGGACAATTATGCTCACTTCATCCTCCTGAAAAATTTATAAACCAAGGTTACCGAAATAATTGAAATTAGTATACTCCCCATGATATCAACTACATGATGCACTCCAACATAGACCCGGGAAAAACCCACGCCTAATGCCAAAATCCACAATATCAAACCAATGCGCCGGCTAAAGAGAGAAATCACCGCCGCAATTGCCGAAACTAACAACGTATGGTGTGACGGAAAACCATTATCCGCAATATGGTAAATTAAGGGTTTAAAATGCCCTGCGACAAATGGCCGCGGATTATAATAAAGATAACCGGCGATCTTGGAAATGACAAAAACCAGCGGCAGGCAAATGCAAAAAATAATCAGGATTTCTTTCTTCCTGGGCCAAGGTTGAATCCAAAACCAAACAAAAGCAATAACCATCACCAGCAGGTATAAATATTTTGCCCCGAAGATAAAAATTAAATTAGCAATATTATTCATGCTCTTTTAAAAATTTGGCTAGATCCGGCGCTAAATCAATACTAATGTTTAAGTCCTTACCGGTGACTGGATGTTTAAAATTTAACTCTTGGGCTTCTAAGCAGACGCGCTTAAAACGTAAAGCAAAATCTTTACGAAAAACAAATTTATCCTCTCCCACCAGAGGGTGCTGAATATTCTTAAAATGAATGCGTATCTGATTCGTCCGGCCGGTAACCGGAGAAACCTCTACAACGCTATAATTGCTTTTTTCCTGGATGACCTTGTAGCGGGTAAGCGCGCTTTTTCCTTCAACCGCCGAACTAATCGTTCCTTGCTTCCGGGATAATTTTCCATGCACAAAAGCGATATATTTTTTACCCACCAACCTGTCTCTAAAGGCGCCGATCAATTTTTGCTCGATACTCTTGCCTTTAGCATAAATCAGGAGCCCCGAAGTTTCCCGGTCCAGGCGATGGCAAGGGTGCAGGCGATACTTTAGGCCCCGGCCTTCTGCATCCTGATTTAAGATACTAGTCAGGGTACGCGCTTCATGCTTAGGCGTCTGAACGCTTAACAATCCCGCGGGTTTATTTACCACCAACAGCCAATCATCCTCAAAAATAACCGGAATATTCAATTAAATAATTTTTAGCATGCGCTCAATAGCCAGGCGCGCTTTTTTTCTAATCTCTTCAGGAACCCTGACTTCATCCTTAAGCTCCTCTAGAGCCCAAAGTACTTTTTCCTGCGTAGTGCGTTTCATGTTCGGGCAGACCGCGCGTTCGCTGGCTAAATAAAATTCTTTAGTTGGATTATCCTGCTTAAGCCGGTAGATCAACCCGGACTCCGTGCCCACAATAAATTCTTTCGCCGGATCTTGGCTGGCATATTTGGCCATCTGACTGGTAGAAAGCACGGCATCGGCTAAAGCCACTACCGAGGCCAAACATTCCGGGTGCACCATCACCTTGGCCTGAGGATGAAACTTTTTTTCCCGCTTTAAATCCTCAGGCAATATTTTAACATGCGTCGGGCAAAATCCATGCCAAGAAATTAGTTTCCTGCCGCTCTTTTTGGAAACATAGTCGGCCAAATATTTATCCGGAACAAAAATTATTTCTTTTTCATTTTTAAGCGCATTAACTACCGCCACCGCATTCGTCGAGGTGCAGCAATAATCTAACTCGGCTTTAACCGCCGCAGAAGTATTGACATAGCCTACCGCGACTGCGCCGGGATGCTCTCTTTTAAGCTTCCTTAAATCATCAGCATTCATCATATTCGCCATGGGGCAGCCCGCGGACACATCCGGCATAATTACTAATTTATCCGGAGAAAGGATAGAAGCGGTCTCGGCCATAAAATAAACTCCGCAGAAAACAATTACTTCGGCTTCGGTTTTGGCGGCAATCCGGGAAAGCTCCAGGGAATCCCCGCGGAAATCCGCGATATCCTGAACCTCCGGTAATTGATAATTATGCGCCAGAATGATGGCGTTGCGTTTTTTCTTTAATTCTTTGATCTTATTGACTAACCTTTTGTCTTCCTTGATCATTTTAAGCAATAACCTTTTGAATTATTCCTCCGCCTAAAACTGTATCTTTATCGTAAAAAACTGCAGATTGTCCGGGAGTGATGGCAAACTGCGGATGCTTAAAAATTACCTTGAGCTTATCTTTAGCCGGATAAATAACGGCCGGCATTTCTTTATGATTATAGCGTATCCGCACCTTAATCTCAATCTTCTTTTTAGGAGGTTTACCCAAAAAATGCCTCTCTTTTATAATAAATTCACTTTTATAAACCTCCTGGCGCCTGCCTACGCTCACCCGATTATCCCGGGCATTAATCTGCGTTACATAGAGAGGATATCCCGTAGTAATCCCCAGTCCGTGACGCTGGCCAATGGTATAAAATGCTATTCCCTGATGTGCACCCAAAATATTTCCATTTCTATCGATAAGCTTTCCCGGCTGAACACCGCCTTGCCCTTTGGCTTTAATAAAATCACCGTATTTGCCGTCAGGTAAAAAACAAATCTCCTGGCTGTCTTGTTTTTCTGCCACTTTCAGCCCGAAATCAGAAGCCAACTGCCTTACTTTAGGTTTAGTAAAATTGCCTAAAGGAAAAATTACATGTTTAAGCTGCGCCTGGGTTAAACGATAGAGAAAATAAGATTGATCTTTTTTAAGGTCCTTGGCTTTCTTCAGCAGATATCCCTGTGGAGATTTTACAATCCGGGCATAATGGCCGGTAGCCAGAAATTGCACTCCTAAATTAATCGCCTTTTTAAGTAAAATGCCGAATTTTATAAATTGATTACATCGAACACAAGGATTGGGGGTCCGGCCGCAAAGATACTCCTGATAAAAATTTTGAATTACCTCCCGGGAAAAATCTTTATTCAAGTTTAAAACATAATGCCTAATCCCCAGCTTTTGACAAACCCGGCGCGCATCCTCAATTCCGGTTAAACCGCAACAACTGGGTTTGCGGCCATTCTTCTCTGCCAGATTGAAACACATAGTCAGGCCGATTACCTCATAACCCTGCTCTTTTAATAAAGCTGCGGCTACTGAAGAATCAACCCCGCCACTCATGGCTACCGCTACAAATTTTTTCATAATTTTCATTATAGCAGAAAATAAAAGGGACGCTTCTATTTTTCTTTCAACTGTAGGGGAGGTTTAAACCTCCCCTACCGCAATAAAAAATAGAACCGTCCCCTTTATTTATTCCTGATTAGGTTATAACTTCACTACTTTAGTAGCTTGTTCACCTTTGGGGCCTTTTTCAATCTCAAACTCCACCTCCTGGCCCTCCTCGAGAGTTTTATAGCCATCACCCTGAATCGCGGTATGATGCACAAACACATCCGCGCCATTCTCAGGAGTAATAAAACCATAACCCTTTTGATTGGAAAACCACTTTACTTTACCCTTTGCCATTTTCTCTGCTTCCTCCTTTCCACAAAAAAACCGTAAGGCGTGTTATTCTTTCTCCTTACGGTTGGAGACTTCTACCCCCTTGCTTACTACGAAGAAATTATATAATAATCTGGCTGCTTGTCAATAAATATTACCACGCGCCTTTTAAGATAAAGATTTAATTACGGAATAAGTCCTTTTTAAAATATCCTTAATTTCCGCCTGAGACGCACAAAGCGGCAAAAACAGATAAATTATATCACCCAACGGCCTGAGCACAAGATGTTCTTTAAGCCCTCTCTTGTAAACTTCTAAACCCAGCCTTCTTTTAAGCCCAAAACCCTCTTTTGTCTTTTTATCCTTAACCAATTCTATTGCTCCGATAAATCCGATATAGCGCACATCTCCTACTAAATCTAAATCCCTGAATTTTTCCAGTTCCCGATGAAAAAAAGGCATTAACTTTCTTGCTTTCGGCAATGTTTTTTCTTCTTTAAAGATGCTCAAGCTCGCCAAGCCGGCAGAGCAGGAAACCGGATTAGCGGTATAAGTATGCCCATGGAAAAATGTCTTCCTTTTTTCATAATCCCCGTAAAACGCCCGAAATACCTCCTCCGTAGTCAAAGTTACCGCCAGTGGAAGATACCCGGAAGTTATGCCTTTGGAAAGACAGAGAAAATCTGCCTTGATGCCGGGCGTATGCTCATAGGCAAACATCTTTCCTGTACGGCCAAAACCAACAGCCACCTCATCCAAGATAAGATGGATTTTGTATTTTTTCGCCAAACAAGCAGCTTTTTCTAAATATTCTTTGGGATAAATAATCATCCCGGCAGCCCCCAGCACCAAAGGCTCAATGATCAAAGCGCAGATCTCTGCGTGTTTCTCCTGCAGTAATCTTTCCAACGGTTTTATACAATCAATCACACAAGTAAACCTCCTTTTTTTCATCGGGCAACGGTAACAATAAGGAGACGGTACTTTATATGCGGCGAACAATAAAGGAGAAAATACCGCGTTAAAAAGATCTAAACCGCTTACGCTCATCGTGCCGATTGTATCTCCGTGATAACCATGATCAAGGGAAACAAACTTTGTCTTCCTTTTCCGGCCAATATTCTGCCAATATTGAAATGACATCTTTAAGGCCACCTCAACGCTGGTTGAGCCGTTATCCGAAAAAAACACCCGGTTAAACTTATTTTTCGTCAGGGCAATCAGCTTGCTGGACAGTTCAATCGCCGGTTTGTGGGTAAAACCGGCAAACAACACATGCTCCAGAAGATTGACCTGTTGCTTAATCGCGGCTTTTATCCGCGGATGATTATGCCCGTGGACATTACACCACCAGCTGGAAATAGTATCGTAATAGAAATTGCCTTTTACGTCATAGAGTTTGATTCCCTTGGCTCTTTCAATTAAAACCGGCCTCAGGCGCAACGCTTCCTTGGCTTGAGTATAAGGATGCCAAACATATTTTAAGTCTGTGCCCAGCCAATCTTTCATAAGATTATCCTTGCGGCTATCGGTAAAAATTTTTTGTATAATAAACCCAGCCTATTATTCCGGGGTAAAACACCCAGTATGTTTTGTTTGGTCATTTTCCGGATAATCTCCGGATTATCCCGAAGGATTAATTTATTCTGGCCTGGGCAATTATTGAACACTATGCCCAAAATTTTCATCTTTCTATATTTTAAAACTTCAATAGTCATCAGGATATGATTTATCGCGCCTAATTTATTTTGCGCTACTATTAACACCGGCAGGCCAAGCTCCCTGGCGATATCAATCACCAAACGTTTTTCATTTAACGGGACCAGCGAACCACCAATCCCCTCGACAATCACAAAATCAAATTTTGCGGATAATGATTTAAAGCTTTGCTTGATCCTGGCGATATCGATTTTTTTATTCTCAACTTTGGCGGCTAAATGCGGAGAGGCAGGCAGTTTAAATATGTAAGGACAAACGCAATCAAGATGATCTTTAATTGCGCCTTTAGATACACCCATGATTTTAAGATGCAGATTAATATCCGCGCTAAAACGGCTGCCGGTCTGCACCCATTTCTGAGTTACTACCTTATAGCCTTTTTCCCGTAAATATTTCGCCAAAAGCCCGGTAACTATGGATTTACCTACCCCGGTATCCGTGCCGGTAATAAATATCCCCTTCATGGTTCAACTCGTTTCACTTGTTCACCATGACCCTGAGCAAGGCCGCCGTCGGCGGCCGCGTCGAATGGGTCATCGTTTTTCTCCCCGGCAAAAAAATACCTGATAAGTAACGCCAATTTCCTGGAATCTATCCCGGTACGCCTTTTCCAACCTCTCTAACAACCCGCGGCTAAAATAAACTTCTTTGCTTAAACCGTTTCCCCTAATCCCGGAATATTTTATTTTCTCCAATAATTCTTTCAGGCTCCCAAAGCTTTCTTTATAGCAAACCTCATTTACCTTTACAGATTTAAAATTATCTTTAAGCATTTCCTTGAGGCTGGCGCGGTTACAAAAATAAACTGAATCCAGGCGGCTTTCTTCCAGGACGCTTTTTAATGCCGTATTCAATTCACAAAAAGTATCCGGGCCGAATATTGAAAAATTAATAAATCCTCCTCGGCGCAGTGATTTCGCGTATCCTCGCAGGGCTTTAGCCAGATCATTTAACCACTGGAAACAGGCGTTGGAGGTAATCAGGTCAAAATCCTTATCCGGAATTATCTTTTCTGCGTCCGCAACCATAAACTCAATATTTTTATGCTTTAATTTGTTTTGCGCTAAGGAAATCATCTCCTCTGAAATATCCACGGCCTTGATTCTTGCGTGGGTAAACCTCTCCCGGAGCATAAGCGTATAATTGCCTGTTCCGCAACCCAACTCCAAGATCTTGGAAAAATTATCGTTTTTTAAAGAAGTTGCCAGTTTAAAAGCGGCCTGGTTCTGCACAGCGGCATATTTATCGTAAAGATGCGCGTAGCGGGAGAAATTATTGGCAATCTTGGACTTATCCATGGTAGAACCTTTCCCTAAAATCACCGCTTAAGAAAAACAGATGCCCTCTATCCGCAAGCAGCATAAATTTGGCTTGTGGTAAATCCGCTTTGATCTCTAAAGCCCCCTCTACCGGCGCGATCAAATCATCGCTGCCGTGGAATATACTGATATCCTCTATCCTTTTCAGAATCCTGAGGTTTAACGTTTGAGCGGCTAAATAATCCAGCCCCTGGATGAGTTCATCGGAGCTTAACTTATCCAGATAATCTTTTAATAAATTCTTCTTAAACCACTCCCGGCCACAGACATCCGCCTTGGAAAAACAATTAAGATAGAATTTATAGAGCCAGGGCCGCCGGTCTGACTGAATTTGGCTTCTAATATTTCCCAATAATTGCGGTGTATAACACTTGCGCACGCCTAAAAGAATAAGTTTGGTTATTTTCTCAGGATAGGCAGAGGCAAACTCGGTGGCTAAAAACCCACCTAAAGAAAAACCAAGCACAGAGACCTTGCTGATTTTGAGTTGCTCCATCCGGCTTAAAAGTTGCCGATTAAAATCAGAAGTATCTAGCTTGGTTGGCAAAAGGTAATTATAATCTAATTCCAAACCATCAAATATCCGCCAGTCAGTTGCCCAACCGGGGATTAAGACTAAAGTCTCCTTAAAACCCCGGTCGCGGAATTCAAATTCTGATTGCAGAGAGAACATCGATTAGTTTATTTAAAGTTTCCTGGTTATGATCATAGCTCAAGGAAAGCCTTAAGCGCGCCTGCCCGGCAGGTACGGTCGGAGGCCTTACCGGTAAAGCCCAATAACCCTGCTCTTGAACTTTTTTGGCAAATTCAACTGCCCTTAAATTATCTCCCAGGATTAACGGGATAATTTGTGATGCGCCTTTAGGACAAAAACCCTTTTCTTTTAATTTATCGCGCAACATTTTCGCCATCGACAAAAGTGTTTTGCGCCGGTACGGCTCTTCCTTAATCAATTTCAGGCTGGCTAAATTACCGGCAATCACCGCCGGAGGCAAGGCGGTAGAATAGATAAAACTCCTGCAGGTATTCACCAGATAATCAACGATACTCTGGGAAGTAGCCAGGTAGGCTCCGAAACCAGCCAAGGCTTTGCTAAAAGTACCCATAATCAAATCTATCCTCGCGCTTAATCCTTCCTCTTCAACCAAACCGCTTCCATTCTCTCCAAAAACCCCGGTTGCGTGCGCCTCATCAACCATAATTTGGCAATTATATTTTTCTTTTAATCCCACCAATTCTTTTAGCGGCGCCCTGTCGCCATCCATGCTAAAAATCGATTCACTGATAATCAAGGCGTTCTTGAATTTAGCTCTTTCTTTTTTTAAAAGCGCCTCCAGATGCCCAGGATCATTGTGCTGAAAACGAAAGATTCTGGCTTGCGACAGAAGTATCCCGTCAATAATGCTGGCATGATTAAGCCGGTCGGAAAAAATACAATCTCCTCTTGTAAAAAGCGCGCTGATAATGCCGACATTTGCCTGATAGCCGGAATTAAAGACAAGAGCCGCTTCTTTGCCTTTGAATCTGGCTACCGCATCTTCTAACTCCCGGAAGAGTGCTGAATCACCGCTTAATAACCGTGAAGCGCAACTGGCCACGCCGAATTTAGCCATTGCCGCAATTGCCGCTTTTTTTAGTTCCGGATGGTTGGATAATCCCAAATAATCATTGGAGGAAAGATCAACATATTCTTTATTTTCAAAATAGATCTTACCTCCCAGGCGCAAAGAGGCGGGTTTTAATCTCCTAAGCAACCCCTGCTCCTGCCTCTCTTTTAAAAATTCTTCTATGCCTGCCATAATTTCTCAACCTGGTCAACCAGTTTGCGGTCCTCTTCCACAGACCTTCCTTTAATCGTCAGATACCCGCCGATAAGCATACCGTTTGCTCCCGCCATAAATCCTAAGGCTTGAAAATCTTTGAATATCGATTCCCGGCCTGCGGCAATTTTTATTATTTTATCTTTCAAAATAATTCTAAAGATCGCAATGGTTCGGATTACTTCCTCACCAGACAAGACCGGATTATCTGCCAATGGTGTTCCGGCTATCGGAACTAATATATTCAGCGGAACAGAATCAACTTTTAGCTCTTTCAAAATCAGCGCCATCTGAATCCGGTCATCCATTGTTTCACCCATGCCGATAATGCCTCCGGAACAAACCTCCAGGCCAGACTTCTTAGCGGCCTTAATCGTCTTTAACCTATCCTCAAACGTATGTGTGGAAACTATCTTTGGGAAAAATCGAGGGGAACTCTCAAGATTATGGTGATAACGTGAAAGCCCGGCCTCTTTAAGTAAAGAGAACTCTCTATCTCCCAGGCTCCCCAACGAAGCGCACATCTTGATTTTAACCTCCGCGGTTATGGCCCTAATTGCATCGACAATAACGCCAAAATCTTCCGGCGATAATTTATCCCCGCTAGTCACAATATCAAATCTCTCCGCCCCTATCTCTTTGGCGCGCCTTGCCGCTTCCAACATCTCCGCTTTGCTTTTTAGAGGATACGCTCCTGCGCCGGTTTTATGCCTAGCGGATTGAGCGCAAAATTTGCAATCCTCAGGACATAAACCGCTCTTGGCATTGAGTATATTGCACAGCTCAACCTTATTGCCGGCAAACCGCTTGCGTACCTTATCCGCCCTGGCAATAAGTTCGGCTAAAGGCAATTCCAAAAGTTTATCAATATCTTTCTTTTCCATAGTCTCCTCTTTAAAAAAAATCCCCACTCCCTAAATTTAGTATAATCAGAGTGGGGCTATTGTCAACTTAATTTTATTTAACGGTTTACATTACCGAATAATGGGACCGTTTCTATTTTTCCAATCCCTGCAATGATAAATAGAAACGGTCCCATTGTTTCAGCTGTTCTGATTCCTGAACAAAAGCTTGATTACCGATAAACTGCTACCTATGCAGCCTCTGCGTATTTATTATACTGCCATCAACTACAAATTCAATATATTGTTCTTTTGTGACATACTTATTCCTTAAATCTCATTAAATAGCTTTCGTATCTGCTCAGGCGCAGGCAATTCTTTCCGTAAGTTTTTCGGTAAAGTCGAGGTAATCCGATATTGAGAAACCGCAATAGGTTTTTTACTCTCTTTAAGTGCGTATTCAACAATCGTGCGTTTTTTATCTCTGCAAAGAATGATCCCAATAGAAGTATTCTCGCCCTTTTCCCGAACCATATTGTCCAACGCCGCAAGGTAAAACTGCATCTTACCTACATACTCCGGTAGAAATTTACCCACCTTGAGCTCAACCGCCACAAGACGTTTAAGCCGCCTGTGATAAAGTAAAATATCAATAAAGAATTCCTCACCGTCTATTTCCAGCCGAAACTGATTCCCCATAAAGGCAAAAGTACCGCCCATTTCAACAAGAAATTGGTTAACTTTAACAATCAATGCCCGCTCAAGCTCCATCTCGCTATGCTTTTCTCCAAGTTCCAGAAAATCAAAGGTGTACTCATCTTTAACTGCCAGTTTTGCCTGATTTTTAATTTTTTCAGGAAGAGCTTTATCAAAATTCGTCTGATTAACCATTGTCTTCTTGTAGCCCTGATTGTCTATCTGATGAATCAGGACATTTTTTGTCCAGCCAAACTTACGGGTCATGCGAATATAAAATTCACGCTCAAAATCATCGCGGCAACGGTCAATAATTATCAAATGTTTCGTCCAGCTTATTTCTGCAACCAATGGTTGCAGTTTTCCGTTTTTCCGGTATGTCACATAAAATATCCGCATATACCAGATATTCCTGGCAGAAAATCCCTGCATCCCCGGAAACTCCGCTTGCAAATCCCGCGCCAGCGTTTCCACAATAGCTTTGCCCCATCCGTGCTTAAACTGCCGTTCAACAATCATCTTGCCAATATCCCAGTAAAGATGTATCAATTCCTTATTTACCGCTTTCAACGCGCTATATTGCGCGGAACGGACGCGTTCCCGGACTGCTTTTAATAAACCTAAATACTCGCTACTCACCATCTTCGTCATATTTGCGCCTCCCGAAACTTTTTATTTATTATTAAAAAGCTACTGCCTTGTTTTGGCATAAAAAATCCCCCCTTCTACTATAATTGACGCAAAAAGAGGGGAAATCTAACTAAAAATAAAAACTAGGAAAAACTTGGGACCGTTTCTATTTTTCTTTCGTCTAACTTGATTGAAAAATAGAAACGGTCCCATTATTCTAACGGTTTACATTACCGGCAGTGCATTACATCTCCGCTGGAAATCTTTTGAATCAACCCGGAGTCTTTACGGATAAGCAGGGAGCCATCGGCATCGATATCGGTGGCCTGGCCTTCGATATGTTTATCCTGGTAACAAACCTTAACGCGCGTACCTAAAGTAAGATTAAAATTACGCCATTTATTAATGATCTCACTGCTTCCCTTATCTTCCAGGAGAAGATAATTGCTTTCTATCCGGCGCAAAAGTTCCTGCAATAAAACCACGCGGCTTATTTCTTCACCCTGCTGCTCCTTTAATGAAGTAGCCTGGGCAACCAAAGATTTCTTATCATTATTTACATTCAAACCCATACCGATCACCACAAAATTCACCTTATCCACTTCCGCATTCATCTCCGTCAAAATACCAGCAACCTTTTTATTATGGATCAGCACATCATTCGGCCACTTAATCTGCGCATCCAGATCAATAACCTCTTTTACCGCCTCACAGATGCTTACTGCGCTCATTAAAGTTAATATCGGGCAAGCAGCAGGCAGAATCTTAGGCCTTAAAATTAAAGAAAGATAAATTCCTTTGTATTTGGGCGAGAACCAGCTACGGCCTAATCTACCGCGGCCTTTAATTTGCGATTCCGCCAACACCAAACTGCCGCCCGCAGCCCCCTCCACACCCAATTGCATGGCGAAATCCATCGTAGAAGCCAGATAATCAAAATAATGAATCTTCTTACCGACAAATTTTGTATTCAGGGAGCGAGCGACTTCAAAAACAAAAAGCCTGTCCGGGCAAGATTCAAGGCGATAGCCTAAATGCGGGACAGCGGCTATCTGGTAACCGGAATCCTTGAGCTCCTGGATGTGCTTCCATAAACCCTGGCGGCTAATCCCCAGATGTTTGCTGATCTGGTCCCCGGAAAGATAATCATGTTTTTTATTTAAATAATCGAGTATTTTTTCTTTCATTTCTTCATTAGTGATTTTCTTTAGAAGGGTAAAGCGGGGACATGGCGCGCAGCTTTTGCACAACCAGAGGTAATTTTTCCAAAAGATAATCTATATCACTCTGGCGGGTCCAGCGCCCCAGGGTAATCCTCAGAGAACCGTGCGCCGTCTCATGATCTAAACCAATCGCCAATAAAACATGCGATGGCGCAAGAGAGCTGGAAGTGCAGGCGGAGCCGGTAGAACAGGCAATCCCCAACATATCCAGGCTTAAAAGCATGGATTCGCCTTCGATGTATTTAATGGAAAAATTTACACTGTTGGGCAATCTTTGCGTAGGATGCCCGTTAAGCCTAACCTCAGGAATTCTAACAGGGATTTCTTTAATTAATCTATCGCGCAGGGCGCTCTGAAATTTAATCTCATCTTCCATTTTATTTTTACAAAGCTCAATGGCGCAAGCTAAACCCACTATTCCGGTAATATTATGCGTGGAAGCGCGCCGGCCTCTTTCCTGATCTCCGCCGCGCAAGAATGTTTCTAAACGCGTGCCTTTTCTAATATACAAAGCCCCCACTCCTTTGGGCCCGTAAAACTTATGGGCTGAAAGCGATAAAAGGTCCACATTCAGCTCATCGACATTTACCGGAATATGCCCCACGGTCTGTACTGCGTCCGTATGAAAATAAATTCCTTTATTTCTGGCCAGCTTGCCTAATTGCGCAATCGGCTCAAGCGTGCCGATTTCATTATTCGCGTGCATAACGCTGATCAGAATAGTTTTATCGGTAATTGCTTTCTTTAAGTCCTCGACAGAAACCAGTCCGTCTTTATCTACTCCCAGATAAGTAATTTTAAACCCTTTCTTTTCCAGGAAATTCGCCGGTTCACTAATAGCATGATGCTCAATCTCCGAAGTAATAATATGATTGCCCTTTTTCTCTAAAGCGTGGGCCACACCTAAAAGCGCAGAATTATCCGACTCTGTGCCGCCGGAGGTAAAAACAATCTCCTCGGGTTTTGCGCCGATAAAATCCGCCAGTGTCTGGCGGCTATCCTCAAGAGCTTTCTTGGCTTCCTGGCCGTAAGCATGCAAACTTGAGGCATTGCCAAACTTCTCAAAGAAATACGGTTCCATCGCCGCGATAACTTCCGGATCCGTAGGCGTAGTTGCCGCATAATCTAAATATACCTTTTTCATCTAGCAATTACCTCATTTAAACTGCCCGTACGATACCCCTCTAAATCCAAGGTGATATAATTATACCCTAAATCTTTTAAACGCTCAACTACCGCCTGGCGCTTCTTTAACAGGCGGGGGATATCTTTTTTATCCACTTCAATACGGCAAAGGCCATTATAATGGCGTAAACGCACCTGCTTAAAACCCAAGCTGCTCAAATATACCTCCGCCTGATCAATACGTTTAAGCAGGCCGGCAGTAATTTTAGTGCCGTAAGGTATACGTGAAGCCAGGCAGGCAAGGCTCGGCTTATTCCAGCTGGAAAGGCCCAGCTTCCTGCTTAATCTACGGATATCCTCTTTATTAAAACCCGCTTCGATTAGAGGTGATTTTATTTTAAGTTGGCGCTTAGCAATATTTCCGGGCCGGTAATCTTTTTTATCGGAAAGATTGCTTGCCTCCAAAACAGAATGCAATTTATTCTGCTTGGCAATAGCAATCAACTTTAAAAAAAGCTCCTGCTTGCAAAAATAGCAGCGTTTAACCGGGTTAGCCACAAACTTTTTATTATCCAGCTCACGGGTATTGATTGCCTCAAACCTTACCCCGATCTCTTTAGCCAGCATTTTTGCCTTGGCTAGCTCACCTTGAGGATAAGTAGCCGAAACAGCGGTAACGGCCAGAATTTTATCCGGCGGCAACACCAACGCGCAAATCTTTAGCAGCAACGCGCTGTCCTGGCCTCCGGAAAATGCTACGAGAGTTGATTTATACGCAAGAATTATACGCTTAAGGCGATTAAGCTTATCCTGAAGCACCATGGTAAAATTTATTCTATAAAGCGATGACTTCTTTTATTTCCGGAACTTCCTGCTTTAAGATCTTTTCAATCCCATTTTTTAAAGTCATCGAACTCATCGGGCAGCACCCGCAGCTTCCTTTTAGTTTTAATTTAACTACTCCCTCAGCCGTAACATCAATTAATTCCACATTCCCGCCATCAGCCATTAACATCGGCCTGACTTTATCCAGCGCCTTTTCAATTCTCTCCCTCATCTTATTTTCCTCCCTTTAAATAAAGGCATTATCCCCGCCGCATGCATACATTAATTGTACCACTGCCTGAATTACCCGCAACTTATTTTCTAAAATTTTTTCTGAGACAGATAACGAAAAACGCTTAAAGCGGCTTTTGCACCTTCTCCGGCGGCAATGATAATCTGTTTCTCTAAAACATTAGTAACATCACCTGCGGCAAATATTCCCGGGATATTGGTTTGGTTATCTAAATTTATATTTATCTCATTCCGAGCGTTCTTTTCTATGTCCTTAAGGAATCCGGAGTTAGGAATAAGCCCAATCTCCACAAATACTCCCTCTATGGCTAACTCTTTTTCCTGATCCTTATGCTTAATTTTAATCGCCCGGACAAATTTATCTCCCAAAATAACACTAATCTGATGATTATTTAAAATTGTAACATTGCCGGCTTCCTGGATCTTCTGGAGCATAATCGCATCCCCGGCCAACCGCTCTGTATTGTTTATAATATAGATCTGCTTGGCGATTTTTATCAGTTGCAGGGCAGCGTCCAGCGCAGAGTTACCGCCCCCGATTACCGCCACAACCTTGCCGGCAAACAATGGGCCATCGCAGGTAGCGCAATAGGTCAAACCGTGATTCTTGAATTCTTTTTCCCCCGGAACCCCCAGCTCTTTTGATTTTTTCCCGGAGGCAACAATCACGCTATGGGCCTGATAATCTGCTTTATTAGTCTTGACTAAGAATACTTCATTAGTTTTCTTAAGCCCTAGAACCTCTTCATTTTCTTTAAGCGCAATGCCGTATTTGCGCATATGTTCTTCAAACTTTTGCGTCAGTTCCGGGCCGCTGATAAATTGATAACCTGTATAATTCTCGATATCCCCACTCCAGGCAGTCTGCCCGCCGATATCCAGGCTAATCACTAAAAAATCCAGCTTTTTCCTGGCCGCATAAACACTGGCGGTAATTCCCGCTGGTCCGGCTCCAATAATAATTAAATCATAAATTTTCATATCGCGCTATACCCTAACAGATTTTTTTATAACCCCAGGGCTAATTTAATTTTTTCCTTATCAAATCCTATGATAATTTCTCCGTCAATATCTAATACCGGAACCCCCATCTGCCCGGTTTTGGCCATCATCTCATCCGCAGCCAGCTGGTCACCGGAAACATCCAAATTCTGAAATTCAATATTATTCTCTTTTAAAAACTGTTTGACCCGCATACACCAGGGACAAGTCGATGTACTATAAACTTTTACGCTTTTGGCCATATTAAGCCTCCTTTTTAAAACGTGGCGGGGCAAGATCAATTATCGCCTCAACTTCCAGGGCAATGAGATGCTGCGGATGCGGCAGGCTGGCCTCGGGATGATGCCCCTGGCCTTTGTCTTGGATTAAATTCCTCAGCAATCTTTTCGCCAGGCGCGAAGTAATATTATCCTCCCAAGTTTTAAGGATCTCCTGGCTGATCACTTTCGCTTGGATCACTCTGGCTCTGCCTTTAAGGCAGTAACCGATAAATTTATGCTCATCCACCGCGCTGATGCTGAGATGCGGATTATTCACTATATTTTTACTGGTTAAGCCGTGATAGACATCCACCAAATAAATTTCTCCGGCCGGATCAATCTTAACAATGGCTTTAATTGAACTATGGGGAAACCCGTTTTCGTCGATAGAAGAAACTACCACAAAATCCTGGATGCGCAAAAAATCGATTATCGCCGTAGGTATTGGTTTCATTTCAGGCTTTGCGCGAATTTAGAGCCAAATTCAAAACAACCGGCTAGCTCCGAGGCATCCGGAACATATTTAAAAGATATTCCGGGGATAATTTGATCCGCGGCGTTATCTTTGAGCATCTCCTGCATTTCTTTAACTGCTCCGCCTGCCCAGCCGTATGACCCGAAGAAACCCACCTTTCTGCCTTTTGGCTTTAAGCCCTTAACGATTTCCAGGAAGGCGGCAATATTCGGCAGCATATCATTATCATGGGTAGATGAACCAAAGAGAAATCCTTTGGCCGTTAACATGCGCGTGAGAATTTCCGTACGGTCACTTTGCGCTACGTCATAAAGCTCAACCTCGGTGCCGGTAGAGGCTATCCCCTCGACGATTTTTCTGGCCATCTTTTCGGTTGCCCCCCACATCGTTTCATAAACAACGACTACCTTCTGTTTAGTTTCACCTTTAGCCCAGGAAATATAAGCATTGATGATCTTAGCCGGATCCTTGCGCCAGATAATTCCATGGCTCGGCGCGATAATTTTAATCGGTATATTCAACTTCTGAACTTCCTGGATCTTTTTGAGGATGACCGGGCCCAGCGGCCAAAGGATATTCGCATAATATTTTTCTGCCTCCTCCATTAATACGCATGGGTCAACCTGGTCATCAAAACGTCGGCTAGAGGCAAAATGCTGGCCAAATGCGTCATTCGGCAAAAGCAGCGCATCTTGCGAACAGTACGTAAACATACTATCCGGCCAATGAATCATCGGCGCCTCAATAAAAGTAAGCGTGCGCCTGCCCAACTTTAATTGATCATTAGTTTTAACGGTCTGAAAATCCCAATCTTTATAATAATGCTTATACAGGCCTTCTTTACATTTAGCCGTGCCCAAAATTTTAGCGTTTGGGCAAAGCGGCATCAGGCTAGGCAAAGCTCCGGAATGATCCGTCTCCACATGATTAGCGATAATATAATCTATCTTTTCAAGAGGAATAATTTCTTGAATATTCGAAATTAACTCCTGGGAGAATGGGCCATAAACAGTATCAATAAGCGCGACCTTCTCATCAATAATAAGATACGCGTTATAAGAAGAGCCTCTTTGCGTAGTATAGGTATGGCCATGGAAATTGCGCACACTCCAATCCACCGCTCCCACTGAATATATATCCGGTAATATTTTTATGGCTGCCATAAATACCTCTCATTTTTCCCCAGCCTCCGGCGCTTGGGGAAAAATGACCCCGAGCTCCCGCGAGGGGGAGGGAGACATTATAAACCTAATAGCCTTGGAAATTTTCCGTAACGATCATCTCTGAAGATACCCCTAACTCTTGAGCCAAGAGCAAACGCATCGCCTCCACCATCTGCGGCGGGCCACAAAGATAAAATTTCCTTTCCTGATAATCCAGGATTTCGTTTTTAATTACTTCGCGGTTAATCCGGCCAACCGTGCACTTAAACCCGGCTTGAGTTTCGCACAACACATGCGCTACCCTTAAAGCCGGGTAACTTTTAACCAGCGCATCGAAATCCTCCTTGAAAACAACATCCTTGACAGATTGATTCGCGTAAACCAGCACCATATCGCTGCCTAGATTTTTATCAACCACATATTTACAGATACTCCGGATGGGAGTAATCCCGATGCCGCCGGATAAAAAAGCGATCTTCGGGAAAGATTCATCTAAAACAAATTTCCCAAAGGGATATTCGATCACCACTTGATCCCCGGCTTTTAAGCTATCCAGGATTTTAGAAAAATCGCTTTCGGTTAATTTCTTAGTAAACTCTAAATAGCATTTTTCAGTGGGAGAACTGGAGATAGAAAGATACTTTTTTAGCTGAGGATCGTCTCTAAGTTTAACCGAAAGAAATTGACCGGCTTTAAAATTCAGGGGGCCGGGAACCTCCAGGCGAAAACTCTTGACATTATAGTTACGCCGGATAACTTCCTTGATTTTAACTTTAATCTCTACGGGCATTTTTATTTACGGCAGCCGCAAGCGCCCCAGGCTTTTTTAATACTCAAAGGAGCGCTCAACACCTTCTGCAAATTATCAAAAACCTCGCCAAAATCAACGGAATGCGTTATTTCACTAACTACCTGGATATACCGCAGGCAATCGCTCTGATCAATAATCAGGGTGCCTCTGGCTAAAAGATTCAACTCCTTGATCAGAAAACCATAGTTTAAACCAAAAGAGGAAAACCGGTAATCCGAAAGCACTACCTCATTCTTTATTTCATTAGCTGAACAAAATCGGGCTTGAGCAAAAGGTAAATCTTTACTTACTCCGATAACCACTACCTCCGGGCCAAGACCGGCGGCTTTACGGTTAAACTCTTTTACCTGCAGATCGCAAACCGGCGTATCCAATGAAGGAAAGAAATTAATCACTTTAATTTTACCGCTAAAATCTGACAACTTTACAACTTTCAGATCCGGGGAAATCAGTTTAAAATCAAAAGCTCTCCTGCCAACCTTAACCGGTTTACCGGTTAAGGCCAAGGACGCCCCATTAAAAGTAACTGTTCTGGCCATTATTTTATCTCCTTAAACTATTTTCTCGAATTGGTCCTTACCCACCCCGCATTCAGGGCAGACCCAGTTATCCGGCAGGTCTTCAAAGCTGGTTCCGGGAGCAATCCCGTTATCCGGGTCTCCGGCGCTGGGGTAATAAATGTAACCACAAACTAAACATTTGTATTTGCTCATTAATTCCTCCCGAGATAAGAATACTGGTAATTTTCATCTTTACGGGTCCTGTCTTGGGTATTTTCTAGCGCTGACGCGCGTCGAAAACACCCAAGCCACCCGTAAAGATCATATCTACCTAATTTATTCAGCCTTAAAAACAACCCCTTTGTTCGCTCCGCGCTTTTGGCCTTTAGTCAACGGGACGTTTGCGGGCATGATCATACCCGGCGAATTACCCTTCTGCATCATTTGCGACATACAATCCATTTTCATCTTCTGTTGCATCATCCCCTTCATTGCGGCAGACCCTTGAGCTATCTTATAGACTGCGCCCGAGAAAACCACTAATGCTGCCAGCCAAAGAAAACCCGCTACCACATAACCAAAAGCCTTAAGCCCTTTTTCTTCAATTTTACGCAGAGTAAACAGAACAAAGAAACTTACCGTTAATAAAACTGCAATCGGCACAATCGCCATTAAATGTGCTAACCTTAACATACACATAGCATCCTCCTCATTTTTTCCCAGCCTCTGGCGCTTGGGGAAAAATGACCCCGAGCTCCGCGAGGGGGAAGATTAATATTGTTCTCTTTCTATCTATTCTACTTTAACTTCTTTTTCACTCCTCCAAAGGCCATGGATATTACAGTAAGCCGTAGCCATAATTACGCCGCTTTTTTCAGTTTTAAAAACTGCCGATACCTTAGGCTCAGAAAATATCGTACTGGTATTTGGCCCCTGCACAGATTCTCCGTGCGCGTTAAACTCAAAACGCGCCAGCTGATAAGGAAACTTTTCGCCGGTTGCTAAAAAATACACCTCGATAAACCGAATATGATGCTCCGTGGTATTCGGGTGCGCAATCTGCTTGCCCACGCTAATCTCAATCTTGAGAACTTGGCCCTTACTTATTTTATCCGGCCCCTCAATAACCGGCACATGTTTTTCTGTTTTCCAATCTGCGCTCTGCAATAAATCTCTTAAATCTGCCATATTTTACCTCCTCTTCATCTCTTGAGTATATTTTTTAAATCTTCATCCGGCGTACTAATCAGCTTTAAGCCAAATTTCTCCTGCAGAAGGCCATATACATGCTTACTGATAAAAGCAGGCGGAGTCGGCCCAATATAAATACCCTTGATATCAAGATACAGCAAAGACAACAGAATGGCAACTGCTTTTTGTTCAAACCAGGACAATACCAGAGTTAACGGCAGGTCATTTACCCCGCAGCCAAATGCCTTAGCTAAAGCCACGACTATCTGCACCGCAGAATAGGCGTTATTACATTGCCCCAGATCAATAAACCGGGGAACCCCCTGAATATCACCAAAATCCAGCTTATTAAAACGGTATTTCCCGCAGGCTAAAGTCAGAATAACGCAATCTTGGGGAACTTTTTCGGCAAATTCAGTGTAATAATTACGCCCGGGTTTGGCACCGTCACAACCGCCGATTAAAAAGAAATGCTTAATCTTGCCGGCCTTGACGGCGCTGACAATCTTATCCGCCAATCCTAAAACTGCCGTATGGTGAAAACCCGTCCAGATCTTTTTTCCGGGAGTTTCCGCTAAAGGCGGCAGGGATTTAGCCTTCGCAATTAAAGATCTAAAATCCCTGGATTTTAAATGCGTTGCTCCCGCTACTCCGGTTATGCCTATAGTAAATAGCCTGTCCAGATAGGAATTTTCCGGCGGAATTAATACGCAGTTGGTAGTAGCGAATATTGCCCCGCTAAAAGCGTTAAATTCTTTTTTCTGCTCCTGCCAAGCCCCGCCATAATTGCCCGCTAAATGTTTAAACTTCTTTAGCTCCGGATAACCATGCGCCGGAAGCATCTCGCTATGCGTGTAAATATTTACTCCTGCGCCTTCTGTTTGCTTAAGTAATTCGTAAAGATCAAGTAAATCATGGCCGGTAATCAGAATTCCCGGTCCGGCTGAGGTGCCGGTTTCAACCTGCGTAGGAACAGGATTACCGAATCTCTGCGTATGCGCTTTATCCAGCATCTCCATGGCCCTATAGTTCATCGCGCCGCACTTCAGGACTAATTCCAGATATTGATTTAAATCAAAACTGACATTGGTAACAGTTTTAAAGAGCGCTTCATGCATAAAGGCATCCACCTGCGGATCAAACGCCCCTAATTCACCGGCGTGATACGCATAGGCCGCAATACCTTTTAGGCCGTATAAAAGCGTGTCCTGTAAACTCTGAATATCCTCATTTTTCCCGCATACCCCCAGCTTCGTGCAACCGGTTCCACCTGCTGTTTGTTCACATTGATAGCAAAACATTGCGCTCCTCCTTGCAGATCAGGCCCTTACTCCCCTTAGCTTTACGGCTAAGCTGACCCGGGCAGTTATTCATTTTATTTTCTCGCCTTTAATACTGATAGTAATCTCTTCCAATGGGATACTCTTCCCAGATGATGTAATTGCTCCTGCAATAACCGGTAATAGCCCCAAACAACAAGGTACCTCCATATGCGCATAGGTTATGGATTTAATATTGTTATCTGTAAATATTTGTTTAAGCTTATCTTCGTAAAAAGAAACATCGTCCAGCTTCGGACAACCTACCAAAAGAATTTTATTTTTTAATAAATCCTGATGAAAATTAGCATAGGCAAAAGGCACGCAATCCGCGGCAATCAATAGCTGCGCATCCTCAAAATACGGCGCATGCACCGGCACCAAACGCAGCTGCACTGGCCATTGCCCAAGCTCTGACTCCTGGCGCTGACTTAGAAGAGCGCTTTTAGCTTCCCGTGTTTTCCTTAAGTCAACTGATCTTGAGCCCGGACAAGTTGCTCCTGCAGTAATACCGCTGTGATCAAAGGCCACTGCCTCTCTTTCCTCAATAGTAATCGCCCCTTGCGGACAATGCCCAATGCAAGCGCCCAGGCCATCGCAGAATAAATCGCTGATTAGCCGAGCCTTATGATTGATAATCTGGATTGCCCCCTCCGGGCAGTTGGGCAGGCACAAGCCGCATCCATTACATTTCTTTTCATCAATACTGATAATTTTTCTTTTAGCCATGCTTTTCCTAAATTAAAACAGCGATGTTTATCTCCCTAAGCTGCTTATACACGCTCTCTTCAATAGCGTGTATCTTTTTCCGTAAAACACATCTGCCTTTATTCGGGCAAATATCTTTTTTTAGAAAACACCCGTTTAAGCCCACATTGCCCTGGAAAATACGCATTATCCCCATCACATAAATTTTGTCCGCAGGTTTCCTTAGTTTAAAACCACCTCCCTGGCCTTTATAAGATTCCAGTATTTTCTTTTGGCTTAACCGCTGTAGAATTTTACGCATGAACGGCCGCGGAACCCCCAGCGCTCTTACCAGCTCCGGCGCCGTCACCACTTTTCCTTGTTTGGCAAGATGACAAAGGGCACGTAATGCATAATCCGTGTTTCTGGTAATCAACTTCATTAATCTTATTCTCCTAAAATATAAACGAAAAAAATAGTGGGCAGTTTTAAGTCATACCCAGGACAATCTACTGCACCCCTCTTTACAATGCGCTGCCGGCCTAAGCATATATCTAATCGTAATATCCATCCTTAAACACCTCCTCATTTTTCCCCAGCCTCCGGCGCTTGGGGAAAAATGACCCCGAGCACCCGCGAGGGGGAGAACTTTTTCCCCAGCCTCCGGCGCTTGGGGAAAAATGACCCCGAGCACCCGCGAGGGGGAGAACTGTTTCCCCAGCCTCCGGCGCTTGGGGAAAAATGACCCCG
>JAUYBI010000039.1 GCA_030693145.1 Candidatus Omnitrophota bacterium | reverse complement strand
GGTCAACGTCGATGCCGATAAAAATATCGTATTCATTGGGGCTGTATACCATGTTTTCCTCCTTGTGAAATGGTTAAACTATTTGCCTCTAGTTTATACCATGTTTGGGAAAGCTTGGTACTCTAAACATATTATCTATTGGTGTAGGGAGGTTTAAATGAGCGAAAAAGAGATTGTGGTTGAGGCAGTAGCAGGGAAGATTTTGATGGTGCGTGGCAGGAAGGTGATGTTGGATAGGGATTTAGCGGAGTTGTATGGTGTAAAGACGCGGGATCTGAATAAAGCAGTTGAAAGGAATAGGGATCGCTTTCCGGATGACTTTATGTACCAGCTTACAAAAGAAGAGGTTGCAAACTTGAAGTTCCAATTTGGAACATCAAGTTGGGGTGGGACGAGAAAACTTCCGAATGTTTTTACTGAACAGGGCGTGGCGATGCTTTCAGGTGTATTGCATTCTAAGCGTGCAGTGCAGGTTAATATTGCTATTATGCGAGCGTTTGTGCGGATGAGAGATATTCTACTTACGAATAAGGATCTTGCTGTTAAAATCGAAACTCTTGAACTCAAGTATAAGAATCATGACCTGAAGCTTTCGGAATATGACACGCACATAGGTGCAATTTTTGAAGCAATTAAACAGCTTATGTCGCCTCCGTCTGTGCCGGAAAAGCCAAAGATAGGTTTTCATCAATAAAAATCATAGAATCATAGACAGTGTATCTAAAGTGTTGAAATACAAAGAGATGCAGAACAAATACTTGGGTTGGAAGGCGTCGTGGACGCTGGAAGAGGGGATAAAGGAAACCATTAAAGGAATCGAGATTGCTTCGGCGCTTCGCGCCTCGCAATGACACAGGGCGCTCAATGGCTCGTAATGACGGAGGGTGCATATACAGAAAAGGATGTACCTGCGCCACGGGATGCTTATGGGGTTAGTAAGTTAGAGGCAGAGAATATATTAAAGAAAATTGCGAATGAGACTGGGCTTGAGATGGTAATTTTGCGGCTTCCTTTGGTTTATGGGGCGGGGGTGAAGGCTAATTTTAAGAATTTGATTAAGCTGGCGGGTTCCGGGTTGCCGTTACCGTTTAAGGGGATTAATAATCGGCGGAGTTTTCTTTATGTTGGGAATTTGGTGGATGCTATTACTACTTGTATTAGTCATCCTTTGGCGGTAGGCGAGACTTTTTTGGTAAGTGATGGGCAAGATGTGTCTACGGTGGAGTTGATAAGGATGATTGCGGGGGGAGATGAAGGTTACGAATCAAGAAAAAACTAGGGGACGCGTCTATTTTTCTTGCTTTAGATTCTGGAAAAATAGAAACGTCCCCTATTCCTGTTTTTCTGGAAAAGGTACCGGGAAAAATAGAAACGTCCCCTGTTTGTTTTATTTGCATCCTGGTATCTTGGAGGTGTTGTGTAGGATTTTGGGGAAGGCGGAAGAGCTGGAGGGGGGGGGAAGAAGACGGTTAAGGGAATCTAATAGTAGTCCCTGTTTCTTAAAAGGCTTTAAGTAAACTTAGATGCGAAACAGGGACTTGATGAGATTTATGATAGGAAGAGGGGATTGGGGAGATGGTTAGGAGGGAAATGACGTTGGGAGCGTATGTTGCCCTTATAATATACCTTGTATTATAGCCAATATTGTCCTATTATATCCTTGTATATTAGCCATATATAGAAAGGGTTTTTCATGAAAAGAGATCTAGAAAAAGATTTATTTAACTGGAAAGAACGCAAAGACAGATTGCCTTTATTATTGCGAGGAGCGCGGCAAGTAGGTAAAAGTTATATTGTGGAAGAGTTTGGGAAAAAAACATTTAAAAATATAGTTATCGTAAATTTTGAATTTAGGCCTGAATTAAAACAGTGTTTTACTACGTTTGATCCTGTTGAGATTGTTAATAAGCTGCAACTTCTTATGGGTGAAGCCATAGAAACAGAGAAGACTTTGCTCTTTCTCGATGAAATACAGGAATGTCCCAACGCGATAATGGCTTTGCGGTATTTTAAAGAAAAGTACAATAAACTTGCTGTTATCGGGGCAGGTTCATTGATGGAATTCGCTCTTAACAATTCAAATTTTAGAATGCCGGTAGGGAGAGTTCAGTTTATATATCTTGAACCTTTATCATTTGGTGAGTTTTTGACGGCTTCAGGAAATGAGCAGTTGCGTCATTATTTGGGGGAGATAAGATTAAGCAGTGTATTTGATGACGCGGTACACCAGAAGTTGATGGATTTGTTGCGGGTATATCTTATTGTGGGAGGTATGCCGGCTGTGGTTAAAGAGTACCTTGAGAGTAGAAACTTTTTAATTTGTCAACGAATTCAGAATTCCCTGCTTCAAACATATCGGAATGATTTTGGGAAATACGCTAAATCTTCCGAACACAAATATTTGCAAAAGGTATTAGATGAAGCTCCGCGGCTGGTTGGCGATCGCATTAAGTATTCGAATATCGACGCGGATAGCAAATCAAGGGATATCAAGCAGGCGCTTAACCTTTTAAAATTAACTGGTATTATTTATCCGGTATATGCAACTAGTGCTTCAGGGCTTCCCTTGGAAGCGCAAGTTAATGAAATGAAATTCAAATTGAACTTTCTTGATGTAGGCCTAATGCAAAATGCCTGCGGCCTGCAAGCAGAACTTACGTTCAAGAATGATTTTATTCAGATTAATTCCGGCGCCGTAATAGAACAGTTTATTGGCCAGGAATTAAGGGCTCAAACTGATAGTTATTTAAAGCGCGGCCTGTTTTTCTGGGCACGTGATAAAAAAAACAGCTCAGCTGAGGTTGATTATGTTGTGGCGGTAGATTCTCTGATATTACCGGTGGAGGTCAAGGCGGGAAAAACCGGCACGCTTAGATCACTAAAATTGTTTATCGAAGAAAAGAAATCATTGTTTGGTGTGCGTTTTTCGCAGGAGAAGTTATCTTTGCACGATAAAGTGCTAACGTTACCGCTGTATATGGCAGAGCAGATGAAAAGATTGGTTCGAGAAGCAGGAAATTTGTAAGAATCATAGACAGTGTATCTAAAGCATTGAAATATAGAGAGATGCAGAACAAATACTTGGGAACCTCGCTTGTTGATAGTAGTAAGATTAGGAATTTGCTTGGGTGGAAGGCGCCGTGGACGCTGGAAGAGGGGAATTAGGGAGATGGTTAGATCCCCGCTTGCGCGGGGATGACTTGCACAGAGAGCGCGGGGATGACACGGGGCGGGAATGACAAACTGCATGTTTTTCGCAAAGTGAATGTGTTGGGAACTGAGCGGTTGACGAGGATGGTGGCAAAGGCGGGGGTGAAGCGGTTTATTTTTATTAGTTCGGTGAAGGTTAATGGGGAAGGGGTGCGAGATTCTTCGGCCTGCGGCCTCAGAATGACGAAAAACGTATATACGGAAAAGGAT
>JAUYBI010000045.1 GCA_030693145.1 Candidatus Omnitrophota bacterium | reverse complement strand
TGGGAACGCCCCTTCCAGCGCGAGATAATTTGAAGCGTGATCCGATCGAAATACGGTTTTCTTAAGCTGCAGTCCCTTTATAATCTCATAAGACTCTTTCAATAGCTCTGTAGGATTCAATTCCTCAAATTCTCCTTTTCTGACCTCTTTCGCCAGCGGCGTGCCGGGAATTACCATCAAAGAAAGGAACGAAAGATACCTTGGCTGCATCCTGTTTAATGCCGCCACGGTGCCTTTGACATGCTCCTCGGAATGCTTCTTGCCGCCTAATCCCAATAAAACAATCACGGAAGACTTTATCTGAGCCTTTGCCGCCTTATTGACCGCCTCGATCATTTCCTCAACGCTTGAAGATTTTCCGCACCGATCAAGTACGCCCTGACTGCCGCTTTCCAGGCCCATATAGATCAGGCTTAGCTTATGCTTGTATAGCTCTGCCAGTTCCTGATCATTTTTTCTTGTGATATTACATCCGTTCGCGTAGCTTGAAATGCGGGTTAGACGAGGAAAGGCCACATCCAGTTCTTCTAAGATAGGGACAAGCCTAGTATTAGCCAGAACAAAAGCATCGCCATCCATAAGAAAAACACGCCGCGTGTTTTGGTATCTGCGTGCGTAACCATTTATATCCGTTGTTATCTCTTTTCGATCTTTAACGCGAAAAGTTTTACTTTTATACGCGCCGCAAAAGCTACAACTATCCGACGAACATCCGAGCGTTACCTGTAAAAGAAAGCTCTCCGCTTCCGCCGGCGGTCTTATAACAGGCTCTACTATAGACATCCTACCTCAGGGTAAAAAAATATGTCGCCAATATGATGAAATAAATTTATATGTTATTATATTCCCTTGATACCGGACTTTCAATGGATTTATACCTCGACACATAAAAAATGCCCTGATTGGTGTTACTAACCAGGGCAATCTTTATCTCTCTATGTAAAATTTGAGAGATTTATGTGGTTGCCCCGCATGGACTCGAACCATGGTAGTCAGATCCAGAATCTGAAGTCCTACCGATTAGACGACAGGGCAATATTTATGTAACTCTATGTATTTAAAGCTGTTACAAGTTCTATATCTTTAGGCACCCTCTCTTCATTTGCCCCAAGTGTCCAAATAGTGTCCATCCTCTTCCCTAGAATATCTACTGCACGCTTTTTGTGATCAGGTGACAGATGGCTATACCTAAGGGTCATTTCAAGAGATTTATGCCCTAGGAGCTCTCTAACGGTATTCAGATCCACTCCAAACGTCACTAACTGAGAAGCGAATGTATGCCTTAAATCATGAAATCGAAAATTAATTATACCCGCCTTTTTGAGAGCTGTAAAGAAGGATTTTCTGATGTTCTGCATTGGCTTACCATTCTTACCACAAAATATATATTGGCTTTCAGGGTGCCTCTTAACCTTAATTAAAGCGGTCTTGACTGCATCATTCATCGGTATTTCTCGCTTATTATTGTTTTTCGTCTTTAGAAGATAGATTATATCCCCCTTAAAATCAATATCATGCCACTTAAGATTAAGGATCTCGCTTTTCCTCATCCCTGTATTAAGAGCGACTACAGCAACTGGCTTGATGTTCCCTGCGCAGTATTTGAGAAATTTAGCTATCTCTTCTTTCTCCAGATACCGAGTTCTCTGATTATCTTCCAAAAAGAACTTAACACTTCTAACCGGGTTAATGCCATTAAATTTACCCCAATCTATAGCTTTGTTAAATATTGATTTTAATCTGGCCAAAGCTCTATTTACTGTTGTAGGCTTCACTTCCTTAACTCTTTCGATTTTAAATTTCTCAACTAATAAAGAAGTTATTTCATTTAAATATAATTCACCAAAGAATGATTTAATGCAGTTAAAATTATATAAATCAGACTTCCACGATCTAACGTTTGGTTTGGAATAGATCTCCAAATATTCATCTGCAAAATCTTTAAACTTAACCTTCTGCTCTTTCTTTTTATCGAGGAATTTACCTTACTTCTTCTTCCCCCTACATTGCTTCCAAGACCACAGGAGGAGATTGCTGACTTTTCTTTCTCTCTAAAAACTGATTATAAGTATCGACATATGGAATTGATTCCTGGTGAGCAAGTATTCGCAGCCCCTGAGTATATGAATCTCCAAAAATACCGATTTTATCCCTTAGTTCATAAATGTCCTACTATCTGAAGAATTAAGCCCCAGGGCATCTAATTTTCTATATGAAGGATTCATCCCTTATATCGTATAAGACACATATTCATTTACCCATACAGAAAAGCCATTTTTTTCTAACATATGCGCCGCATAAAATTTCCCTTCATGTATCTGGAGAAAAGGACAACTGTCTACGCATTTTGTACACCAAAAAATCAGTCTATTTCAAATCCCAACGTAACGGCCATCAAAAAACCATAGGAAGAAGAATAAATAATTTTTCATATCCCTTCCTTTGTTTATGTTAAAATAAAGTATAAATAAATGGCGCAACCGCGCTACTTTGCGTAAAAAATATAAGCGCCCCTAACAATAGGAGCATTATGATTATTGGCGCCAGCCACCACTTTTTTCTTACTCTTAAAAAACCCCAAAATTCTTTTAACAAAGTTAGTTTACCCATTAGCCTAAAATCTCCTTTCATAGCTTGAAATATCAAAATTAACTTTTTCTTTCTTCTTCCAATATGATTCTGCTTTTTTATTCTTTTCCAACAAATCAATCCTAAATAACCGCATGAACAAGCCTACCGGCGTAAAAATCAGATAAAATAAAATAATCAAAATAGCCCTTGTGTTCACCCAGCTTAAAATAAAAGCCAGGCGCATCCAGGCTATATATACCAGCCTTAAACAAGCAGGCAAAACTAAGCCCGTTATAAAAAATACTCCTGAGGCTACTAAACTATACTTTAGGCCGGCATACTTCTGCCGAAAGAAAAACAGGCTGGCGATAACTAAAAATACTATCCCCATAGTTTTCCCAAACTTTATTAAAGTTCTTTTGTCTGGATTGAGTCTTTCCATTTTAGTCTAATTCAAATTCCTTCTGCCAGCTTAGGTCTTTTCCAACGGAGGTATGGTCTTTTTTATTCAACAAAAAGCTTCCCAACATCAAATAATCCATTTCTGTGCGCATAAAACATCTATAGGCATCCTTGGGGGTTAAAACTAAAGGCTCTCCTCTTACATTAAAAGATGTATTTATAATCACCGGACAGCCTGTTTTTTGAGAAAAAACCTGAATCATATCATAATAAAGCGGGTTCTCCTCCCTTTTTACTGTCTGCACCCGGGAGGAATAATCCACATGCGTCACCGCCGGGATTAAAGAACGCGTGGCTTTTAATTTATCCAGCCCACTGAGATTTTCACTAGCTTTAGACCTTTTTTCAGGCCTTACCGCAGCGACTAATAACATATACGGGCTTGCTTTATCTAATACAAACCACTCCGAAACCTTATCTCTTAAAACCGTCGGCGCAAACGGACGGAAAGACTCGCGGTATTTTATCTTAAGATTCATCTTAGACTGCATCTGCGGATTACGCGCATCGCCAATAATACTTCTTGCGCCTAATGCCCGAGGGCCGAACTCAATCCTCCCCTGAAACCAGCCGATAACTTTGCCATCAATAATCAAATCAGAAACTTCTTTTGCGATATCATTATAACTTAAACGCCGGTAAGGGATGTCCTGCTTATTTAAAAAACTCTCAATGTAATCATCACTATAAGACGGGCCTAATAATGAGGCTTTTTGCGCATCGTTTAGCCCATCGGCATTACGTTGATTACCTAAATATTTATACCAAACTAATAGCGCTGCGCCTAACGCGGCACCCGCATCTCCGCTTGCCGGTTGTATCCAGATATCTTTAAATGGGCTTTCTCGTAAGATATGGCCATTACCCACGCAATTTAAAGCCACTCCACCGGCAAGGCACAACTTATCCTGGCCGGTAATTTTATGCACATGCACAGCCATCTTCAGCATAATCTCTTCTGTGACCTCCTGTATAGAAGCGGCAATATCCATAAATTTTTGTGTAATTTTAGTCTCCGGCTTTCTAGGAGAGGAATCGAATAAACGGTTAAAGCGCGAATTTGTCATGCGCAGGCTGTTACAAAATCCAAAATATTTCATGTTCAACTTAAAAGAACCATCATCTTTGAGATCAATCAATTCCTTGAGGATTATATCTTTATATAAAGGCCGGCCATAAGGAGCCAGCCCCATAAGTTTATACTCCCCGGAATTAACCCTAAAACCCGCATAATAGGTAAATGCCGAATATAACAAACCTAAAGAATGCGGAAACCTAAGATATTGATGTATATCTAAATTATTGCCCTTGCCGACGCCAAAGCTGGCTGTCTCCCACTCACCCACGCCATCTATAGTTAAAAATGCCGCTTCTTGAAAAGGCGAAGGGTAAAAAGCGCTTGCAGCATGGGCTTCATGGTGTTCACTGAAAAGTATCTTGCCGTCAAAACTTAAATCTTTCCTGATTATTTCGGTTACCCATAGTTTTTGTTTAAGCCAGGCAGGAATCGCGGCAATGAATTGGGTTATTCCACTGGGAGCATAAGTAAGCGCGGTTTCTAAAATACGTTCAAATTTAATAAACGGCTTATCGTAAAATGCAACAAAATCCAACTCTTTTGCGCTAATTCCTGCTTCTTTAAGGCAATAGTCAATGGCGCAGGCGGGAAAACCCGCATCGTGTTTCTTTCGCGTAAAACGCTCCTCCTGCGCGGCGGCAATAATTTCACCGTCAACCACTAAACAGGCAGCGCTATCGTGGTAAAAACATGAAATCCCTAATATCTTCATCGTAAATTAAAATCTCACCTTATCATTAACTTACCGTTCTTTAGTCGATAAATAAACTTTTCATGTTAATTAATCCGCCAATAAGCACCGCGTCTTTCTTTTAATCAAAACCTTTTATACAATATACCACAAATTGCAAAATTATAAGCAAACAAAAGATTAGACGATTAAAAGAAACTATCTATCAAATCCAAAATATTTTATATAGATATTATTCATGACGAATGCGGAAAACTGAAATATTTGAGGGGGCTATATATGACCCGGACGGAAACATCCCCTCGGTCAAAACCCAGTACCCTCATCCCCCCCAGTGTCCACACAATGTCTATAAGCTAAACAAAAGTAGCTTAATCTCTACAAAGATAATTAAAACAAAATCTCCGCAACCTATTGTGTATATAAGGAGGTACAAACACACAATAAATTACGGAGACTTATCTAAGCCATTCCAGCATCTGAAGTCCTACCGATTAGACAACGGGGCAATAAGTTTATCTGCGGTAGAAACCAATTATTTATCTTAAAACATATCGAAATTATTAAACAATGATTGACCTTTCCTTTTTGCCTGATCCGCAGATTTTAATTCCAACCGGTTAAGAATATTAAGCACAAATCCCTTATCCGCCTCTATAAACATCAGTCCTACTCTAAAGCCTTTTTTCGCATATATTCGATCCAGTTTAACATAAACAATCTTGCCTCGGCCGATAAAATTCTGCTCTGTAAAGCCAGCAATATCAAACTGAACAATTTCCTGAACTATTTTGTCGATATTAACACTTTCATTCAAAAAAACACATATCCCCACAAAACTAATATCTAATAATCTACCTTCGATTACTCTATCCAAATTACTCTCAAATTTCAAAATAATATTATTATCTAAACTTAATCTCCGATAATTTCTTTTATTATTCATAATAAGTCCTCATTTAAACTTTAATTTCTCTTTATGCTTTATAAATTGTCTCATATATTTTATCATAAATCCTAAAATTGCAAGCAATTTAGTGATCGGACATTATATTAAACTCTGCTGACTTTTATTAATTATCAAATACAGTAGGGTGGGTTTAAACCCACCCTACTGTTGTGAATAAGCTACAGGGGAGGTTTAAACCTCCCCTACTATTGAAAGTCAACAAGGTTTGTTACACTGTCAGTGATCGGGAGGGTAGAAATACCTACTGAATCCGGGGAATTATTTAATCTTTACCCCCCTTGTAAATTAATGCCAAAACAGTGTATACTTAAGCGAAGGGTAAAAGTGGCAACTAAAGTTGACTAACCTTTTGTTGGGCAAGAGTGAGGAGCTGGAGGAAATAGGAAGACGGCCTCACGACTTGCCTCTTTTTTAGATAGATACTAATTTTTGTTTATATTCTGTAAATAAAAAACCGGGTTTTCCCCGGCTTTTTATAACCAACCCAAAAACTAATTAGATATTAATTTATTCTCAAATATCACCAGAGGTTTTCTCTTACCCAATCGTCAGCCTTCTTCACTATACCCGGGCCTTCTTTGGATTCTTTCTTGGTTTCTTTCTTGGTTTCTTTCTTAATACACTGGTTCGGCTGTTTATCCGGACAACACCCGTCCACATTTACGGTAAGGCAACCACTGGCTAAAAACATAAAAACAAAAAGCATGGCCAATAAAAAAGACTTTTTAACCATTATTCCCCCTTTTTTTTGCTTAAACTCAAATTATTATTTTACTTACATATTATTAGGATCTAGTACCATATTACCAGATTCTAATAATTTATCAAGCTTTCCTGTAAAAATTAATGGCCCATAAAAAAGGCCGTCTCCGTTCTCCTGATCACTCCAGAGAATAGAAACGCCCTTTGGCAGATAGAAAAAAATAAAAGCAAGGGGAAATTCTCTTGGCCTTTATTTCTGGGCATTGCCTGCCCGCTGGTAGTTTACCCCTTGCCTTTAACTATCATTTCTAATTAAATATAACACAAATTAAATACGATATCAAGGTGATCGGAAAATATTTTTTAAGCCAAATCTGGATTTATTTTACCCACTTTAATAACCTCCTGCGGCTGCGCTCTTTTCCCAGGTAATAAATTACCTCAAATAATCCCGGACCGATAGTCTTACCGGTAAGAGCAACGCGTATAGGATGAATTAATTTTTTGGCCTCAATACCCAGCTCTGCCACTAACTGCCGAAAGCTGTCTTCAATATTAATAATCTCAAAACTGGCCAGCTTATCCAATCTTTGAGCAAACAGGCTAAATTCCCGGGATAAATCGCCGGTTAAATATTTTTCTTTCGCCGCCGGCTCGATTACCGGTTCATCCAGAAAGAAAAAATCCGCCCATTCTACAAAATCATTAAGCCGGGGCAGCCTGGCTTGAAATAATTTTATTAAAACTAACAGATACCCGCGATCAAAGCTATCCTTATGAATATAATTCTTTGCCTCAAGCAGCGGGATAAGTTCATCGGCCAGCTTTTCCGGATCAGCACCTTTAAGATACTGGTTATTTATCCAATCCAATTTCTTTAAATCAAAGGTAGCGGAAGTTTTATTCACGTTTTTTATATCAAATAATTTTATTGCCTCTTGGATGTTCACCAGCTCACGATTTTCACCCGGAGCCCAACTAAGCAGTAACAGATAATTTAGCAGCGCCTCGGGCAGATATCCCATTTTACGATAATCACTAATCGCCGTTGCGCCTGTCCTCTTGGAAAGCCTACCCCCATCCACCCCCATAATCAAAGGAAGGTGCGCAAATTTCGGCAACTCAAACTTTAAGGCTTCATAGAGCAGAACTTGCTTTGGCGTGTTAGAGATATGGTCATCTCCGCGAATAATATGCGTAATATTCATCTCAGCATCATCCACCACGCAGGCAAAATTATAGGTAGGAGTTCCGTCGGATTTAATTAAAACCTGATCTTTAATCAAGGAGGAATCAAATTCGATCTGTCCGCGGATTAAATCCTTGACCAGGATCTTTTGCTGGGGAACCTTATAAATTATCGCTTCTTTACCACCTTCAGATCTTTCAATATAAGCTAAACCGGCTTTAAGTAATTTATCCGCGTGCAGTTGATAACGGCCAAAACGCTCACTCTGATAATAGAGCTCATCCCAATTAAAACCCAACCACTTAAGGCTCAAGAGTATTTCATCGACGAATTCTTGCTTAGAGCGTTCCCTGTCCGTGTCTTCAATCCTTAAGATGAACTTGCCTTGTTGCGACTGAGAAAAAAGCCAATTAAACAACGCAGTACGTCCTCCGCCAATATGCAAATTTCCCGTGGGACTCGGTGCAAATCTAACCCTAACCATGATTTAATCTCTGCCCTTCTGCTAAGGCCTGCTGATTAACCTCTAAAATTTTTAAATTACCGGCGGGAGCGATAGATTTAAACACTTTTAAAATATTTTTAACCTTTATAATTTTCTTGGCCGCGGCAAAACAACCCAATGCTGCCATATTGGCAACTTTAATGTTACCTAATTTTATGGCAATATCCGTAAACGGAAATTCTAATACCTTTATCTTAGCCTGCGCGTTAATTTTAGCTAAAGAAGAATTAAGAATCAACAGCCCTCCTCCTTTGAGTTTACCTATAAATTTTTCTAAAGAAGGGTGATTTAAAATTATAAGTGTATCCGCTCCGGTGATATAAGGTGAACCAATCTCGGAATCAGAAATAGTCACCATACAGTAGCTGGCCCCTCCGCGTACCTCCGGGCCATAAGCCGGAAACCAACTAACCTGCCTACCTTCAAGCATAGCGGTTTGCGCTAAAACCTTACCCAAAAGCATTACTCCCTGGCCGCCGGAACCTGCGATAATTATACGCTCAATCATTTAATCCTTCCCAAGGGAAATTCTTTCTGCATAACATCCCTAATCCAATCCAATGATTCCTTAGGGGCCAACCCCCAATAAGTCGGGCAGGGAGAAAGTATTTCCACTAAAGAAAACCCTAAATTGTTGATTTGATTTTTAAATGCCTGCTTAATTGCGCGTTTAGCTTTCAACACTTCCGGAGGGCTGTGTAAAGAAACCCGCTCGATATAGCAGACGCCCGGCAATAATGCCAGCATCTCAGAGATTTTTAAAGGATAACCGTGAGCTTTTTTTTCTCTACCCTCAATAGAGGTAGAGGTTTTCTGGCCCAAAAGCGTAGTGGGAGCAAGCTGTCCTCCAGTCATGCCATATACCGCGTTATTGATAAAAACTACGGAAAGATTTTCTCCGCGATTTGCCGCATGAATAGTCTCGTTGGTGCCAATCGCCGCTAAATCCCCATCTCCCTGATAAGTAAAAACGATATTCTGCGGATGCACTCTCTTTATAGCAGTAGCTACCGCTAGCGCCCGGCCATGCGCTGCCTCTGAACAATCAAAATTCCAGTAATCATAAGCCATCACCGCGCAACCTACCGGGGCAATACCGATAGTTTTCTCTCTAATCCCTAACTCCTGGACTACCTCCGCCACCAGCCGGTGCGCAATGCCATGTCCGCAACCCGGACAATAATGCGCAGGCAGATCATATAAGGATTGGCAACGTTTAAATGTTTTTTTCATGATAATATTTTTTTAACTTTGTTCATAATCTGGCTTTCAGTAGGTACCCCGCCTCCTGAACGGCCAAAAAACTCTACTTGCTGTCTGCCGCCAACTGCCAGCCGGACATCCTCAAGCATCTGGCCGTAAGACATCTCTATTACCAGAAATGACGGATGACGGATGACGGATGACGGATGACGGAACGCATTTACAGGAAAAGGCCACAGAGAAATCGGCCGGATTAATCCAATCTTATATCCTTCTTTTCTAAGCTCAAGCATTGCGCTTTTTGCTATCCGCGCCATTGTACCATAGGCGACCAGGATGATTTTTGCATCGGAAGAAAATAAGTTTTCGTAACGTTCTTCTTTCTTCCTGATAATTTCATATTTTCTTTGCAGCTTAAGATTGGCTTCCTCTAGGGCTCCTTCCCGCAGAAAAAATGATTTAACGATATTGGGCTTTCTTCCTTTGCAACCCGTAAGCGCCCACGGTTTTATTGGCTGCTTCTGTCTTCTGTCTTCTGTCTTCTGTCTTCTGATTACTACCGGCTCCATCATTTGGCCCAATATACCATCACCCAAAATCATAACCGGGGTACGATATTTATCCGCTAAATCAAAACCGGTTTGCGTAAGCTCGTATGCTTCTTGCACGCAAGCCGGAGCCAAGACGATCAAGTGATAGTCTCCATGTCCTCCGCCGCGCGTAGCTTGAAAATAATCCGATTGCGCAGGAGCAATATTTCCCAAACCCGGCCCGCCGCGCATAATATTGACAATTACCGCCGGAAGCCGCGCTCCGGCAATATAAGATATCCCTTCCTGCTTTAAGCTTATTCCCGGGCTTGAGGAGGAAGTCATTGCCCTTACTCCGGCAGCAGAGGCCCCGTAAACCATATTAATCGCCGCCAACTCGCTCTCTGCCTGAATAAAAACACCTTTCTGGGGCATGTGTTTTGCCATATAAGCAATAATTTCATTTTGCGGAGTAATCGGGTACCCGGCATAAAAACTACAACCTGCCTGAATTGCCCCCTGGGCAATTGCTTCATTACCACTCAACAAAATCTTCATTTTATTTATCTACCTCAATACAACAATCCGGACAAATTACCGCGCACTGCATACAGCCGATACATTCACCATTTGAATCAAACTCCACAAAATTCAAGCCCTGTTTATTTAATTTTACGCTTTTCTTAATCAAGCCCTTAGGACAAAAATTTACGCATAAAAAACAACCCTTGCATCTATCCTGATTAATTATAATTTTAGCCATTATTTTTTATCACCTGGCGAATATTCGCGGCGATCCCGCTAGCCGTAAGCTTATATTTTTCCAAAAGTAACCCTCTGGCGCCATGCGGGATAAATTCAAATGGCAGGCCGATACGTTCCACCGGCTTGTTTAACTGCCCGGCAACAGCACTGCCAAAACCCGCATCCCTTATCCCTTCTTCAATGGTAAAAATAAATTTTGTCTCCCCGCAAACTCTTTTAATTAATTCCATATCCAGCGGCGCGACAAACCGGGCGTTGATTAGACTTCCGGATAACCCTTCCAGATTTAATATCTCCAAGGCTTTCTTGGCCTCGCCAACCATGCTGCCTAAAGCAATAACGGTAAAATCCTTGCCCTCTTTAATTAGTTGCCCCTGCCCTAATTTCAAAGGGGATGTAAGATCTCCTTCCAAAGAAACCTCTGCGCGAGGATATCTTATGGCTACCGGCTTATCTAACTGCAAAGCAAGCTCTAGCATCTGCTCCAGTTCCCGGCCATCCCCGGGAGCCATGACGACCAAATTCGGGATACTCCTTAAATAAGCAATATCAAATATACCTTGATGGGTAACTCCATCTTCCCCCACAATTCCCGCCCGGTCAATGGCAAATATTACCGGTAACCCTTGTAACGCGACATCCTGAATAATCTGGTCATACGCGCGCTGCAGGAATGTAGAATATACCGCTACTACCGGCTTAAACCCCTGCTTGGCCAGCCCGGCAGCAAAACAGACCGCATGGGCTTCAGCAATACCGCAATCAAAAAATCTTTCCGGGAAACAATCCCGGAATTTATCCAAACCTGTTCCCTCCGGCATGGCGGCAGTAATCGCCACAATCCGCTTATCGCTTTGGGCCAACTGCGCTATTTTATCACGAAATATATCCGTATAGCTTTTTACTCCCGGTGAAGATTTCTTAATCACCACTTCACCCGTATGGATATCAAAGTGGCTGATCCCATGGAACTTTACCGGATCTTTTTCAGCAAACAAGCAGCCCTTGCCTTTTTTGGTCACGATATGCAAAAGGCGGGGGCCTTTAATTTCCAGGATATTTTTTAGCGTAGAAGTTAAGGCGCTTAAATCGTGCCCGTCAATAGGGCCAAAATAGCGGAATCCCAGTTCTTCGAACAACATACCCGGGACAAATAACCCCTTTAATCCTTCTTCAAACTTATTCATAAGTTTTATCAGGCGGCTGCCGCGCGGAACACGGGTTTTTAAAAAATTCTCCACATTATCATGAAAACGGTTATACACCGGCAAAGAAATGATTTTATTCAAATAATTACTAATCGCCCCCACATTCGGAGCGATACTTAATTCATTGGTGTTTAAAACCACTAAAATGTCTTTTTTCAAATGTCCGGTATTGTTTAGGCCTTCAAAACAAAGGCCGCCGCTTAAAGATCCATCCCCAATCACACAGACAACCTTAAATTGCTCCGCTTTAGGTAAAAAATCCCTGGCGCAGGCAAGCCCTAAGCCTAAAGAAACGGCGCTCGAGCTGTGGCCGGAAGTAAAGGGATCATAAACGGACTCATCTTTTGAAGGAAAACCGCTTAATCCCTGATACTGCCTAAGTGTGGAAAAATTGTGGTTGCGTCCGGTGATTATTTTATGCGCGTAAGCCTGATGCCCCACATCAAAAATAATTTTATCTTTGGGGGTATCCAGGCAATAGTGCAAAGCTATGATTAACTCGACAGCCCCCAGGCTGGAAGCCAAATGCCCGCCGGTTTGAGAAACAACCTCGATTAGCCTCTGGCGAATCTCCGCGCTCAGGCAACCCAGCTGTTCTAAACTTAATTTTTTTAAATCCAGAGGTGAATTTATTTTTTCTAAAAACATATTTTATTTCTCTTCCGTATCGGCGTCGTCAAATTTTTCTAAAGAAATTTTACCGTCTTTTTTCATCAACAGCTCTACTTTGCGTTGCGCCTCCGCTAAGGTCGCGGAACAAGATTGCGCAATTTTAACCCCTTCTTCATATTTTTTTAGCGACTCGCCTAAAGTAATTTTTCCGCTAGAGAGCTCCTCAACAATCTTCTGCAATTTTTTTAAATCTTCCTCAAATAAAGTTTTTTCTTTCATCGCCGAATACCTCCAAAACGGCGCTGGTAAAAGCGCCTTTATGTAAAACTGTTTTTAGTTTATCTCCCGATTTTATCATGCAGGCGTCTTTGACGATTGCGCCTTGGCTCATTAGCACGCTTAAACTATAGCCACGGGATAAAATCGATAGCGGGCTCAATGCTTCCAGCCTTTGAATTAAGGCGCTGGAGCGCTGGGCCGCCAGCTCTAAAGCATGCCGCATATTGTAATTTAATCCGGAAAATAATTCATCTATTTGCTGCTGTTTTTCATATAAATGATCTTGCGGGCTTTTAAGCATATGCGTAAAAGCAGTAAGCTTATTTTTTAAACCACTGATTGTATTGTTAATGGAAAGATCCAGCTCATACCTAAACCCGGCCAACTGGGCCAATAAAGCATTCTTTTTATCCACAATCATCTTCGCTGCCGCGGATGGCGTCTCTACGAAAACATCCGCCACTAAATCCGATAAAGTGGTATTAATCTGATGGCCTACCGCGGAGATAACCGGAAGCCTGGAATTATAAATTGCCCGCGCCACAATCTCCTCATTAAATGACCAGAGGTCCTCGGTACTGCCTCCCCCCCGGCTGACAATAATTAAATCTAAATTTTTAAGATTATTCAGGTCCGCTATAGCCTGGGCGATTTCACCGGCTGCCTGCTCGCCCTGCACGCGCACAGAACGCAAGATCACATCCACACCAGATGCGCCTTTTTTAAGAATCTGCAGAATATCACGAACTGCCGCTCCCCGGCTAGAAGTAACTATCCCCACCGCAAAAGGCATTTGAGGCAGCGGCTTTTTACGGCTGGCATCAAACAGGCCTTCTTGATCTAATTTTTTCTTTAATTGTTCAAAGGCTAATTGTTGCGCGCCGACTCCTTGGGGTTGAATTCTCTCGACAATAATCTGATATTGTCCGCGCGGCCCATAAACATCAACCTTACCAAAACAAATAACCTTTAGGCCATCCTCCAGCTTAAATTTTAATCCTTTATTAGCGTGAGCAAACATCGCCCCCAGAATAAGCGCTCCTTGATCTTTAAGTGAGAAATAAAAATGCCCGCTGGTAGCAGCTTTAAAGTTAGAGATTTCACCTTCCAGCCAAATCTCGCCAACCTTCTCCTCAAGTAAACCCTTAATCACTTGAGTAATTTCAGAAACAGTGTAAATATGTTTATTTATTTTCTGCATTGTTTGTCTCTTTAATCGCAGGCTTAACTTCAACGGGTTTTACCTCCGCAGGCTTCTCTTCAGGCTTAACTTCAACGGGTTTTACCTCCGCAGGCTTCTTCTTAAAAATTAATAACTGAACTGAATAAGGAGTTAATTCCATGGCCTCAACATAATCTTGATTAAAATTAACGTCTTTTTCAACACTGGGTTTAAATTCGCAATTTCGGCTACAGTTACTATCCATCACATATTTGCTCAAGGCGTAGATATCTTTAATGCCTTTTAAAGAAACTTTGATCTTCCGATTCATTGTCGAAAATTTATTGGCTAAACTATTTAATTCTATGGCGCGGCCAAGCATCCCTTTAGTTTTAACGCTTAGCCGCAAAGTAGCCAGGTTTAGCTGGCCGGCGATAATCTTTTTCATGCGATCAGATTTAACAATGCTTAAAATTGCCTTTTGTTCCGCGCTATTTAAATAAACTATATTATGAGAGATATAATTCATGGCCGCTTGCGGATCAATATAGTTGTAAATAAGTACGGCAAAATAATCCCGCGACTTAGTAGAAATTACTCCCACAAATTCATCGCTAAATTTGGCAGTAAACAAATCCTGGCCCAGCGCGCCGAACATTCGCCAAACATTATAATTAGCTTTAGCATATCCCTTATTTTCCGGACGAGCCGGATCAAATGAAAAAATACCTAAATTTCTGATTGCCCCAACCTGATTATCTCCGAAATCCTCAAGACAGAAATATGTCTGATAATCTATTCCGGCTTCATACATATTTTTAAGACGCCCCGGAATATAGCTGGCAGAGATATGCGCAAATTTATCTCTTTCGGCTAAAATATTCGCGGAGCCGTCAAAACTCCATTCATCAACCAACAATGGAATATTGCTATTGAATTTAAAATAAGTCAACCACTCGCGGATAAGCTCAACAAAAGGTTTATTATAAATTGTATCCTGCTTTTCTTCTGCCGGATCACTGGAATAGGCGTGCCAGGAGATAAAATCCAGCGGCAGCCGATAACTATAACAATATTTTATCAATTCATAGATTAAGCCGCGTTCAGGCGAAAGTATATTATTGGGCTCAATATTCCTAAACCAGGCGCTTACCGAAGGCCCGCCCAAAGGTATATGTATTTTTGTTTCCCGGCGCAGTTCGTTTACCGCTTCACCGATGACACGATAAAGATTAAAATACTCTGACCGCCCCCCCAAAAAGAAATCTCCGAGATCCGGGGCATTCCAAACTTCATACCAAATATTATATTTTTTCTCGCAACTAAATTTACGAATCGTATTCTTAACTAATTCTTTATATATTTTTAAATTGCGAGGAGCGCTATTTTTATCCAGCACCGCGCCTAAACCATCAGGAGTGCCGAATAAATCTAAAATTACCGTCCCTCCGCTGTCACTTATTTTTTTGATTATCTCTTCATAGTTACTCAGGAGTTTCTGGTAGGAGGCTTGGTCGTTAACTAGCCGCTGGATCTCCCAAAGATTGTATTGAATACGGTAGAAATTACGGAAACCTAAATCCGCCTGCCAGGCAGCCAAGGCATCGCCGGAAGCCAGTGTTTGCGGGGAGGTTAAATCACGTTGCTTGCCCCGGCCGCTTAAATCCACACTAGATTTATATATATGCGGAAGGCTGACTACAGGAGAATTCAGGTCTAGACTAAACTCTAACTCTTCCGGGATCTGAGCAAAAGAAGCTGCCAGAGAAAAGGACAAAAAAAAGACTAAACATAACAAAACCCCACCTAAGATAACCGGCAGTTTTTTAATCATCTAATTTTTTCTGAATTCTTAAAATCGAGCGCGCCTTACCGGTAACTTCGTCTATTTCTACAAGCGCACCATGTAATTGGATATCTCCTTCGGCAACTTGGAATCTAACCGGAATAGAGCTTAAAAAACGGGTAAGCACATCCTCTACCCTTCTGCCAATCACCGAATCATAAGGGCCAGTCATCCCCACATCGGTTATATAGGCAGTACCTTGGGGGAGGATCTTTTCATCAGCAGTCTGAATATGCGTATGTGTACCAAAAATAGCGGAAACTTTACCGTCCAAATACCTTCCTAAAGCTATTTTTTCAGAGGTAGCTTCCGCATGTATATCTACGATAATTACTTTAGTTTCTACTGCCAATTCCCCGGCAGCCTTAAGCGCGGCTTTAAAAGGACAATCCAGCGCCTCCATAAAAACCCGGCCATTAATATTAATCACTCCTACCTTAACTCCATTTTGGGCAATAAACACGCTTGCGCCGCGGCCCGGTGCCCCGCTGGGAAAGTTTAACGGCCGTAAAATTCTTTCTTCCCGGTTAATCAGCTCGAAAATCTCAGGTTTCTTCCAGATATGATCTCCGGAAGTAAGCACATCCGCTCCGGAAACAAAAAGTTCATCTGCCACCTTAGAAGTAATCCCTGAGCCGCCGGAGGCATTTTCGGCATTAGCAATTACAAAATCAATTCCTAATTCCTGTTTAAGAGGGGCAACCAGCCTTTGCATTGCCTCTCTGCCCGGGCTGCCGACAATATCTCCGATAAAAAGTATTTTCATAGTTGACCTCGTATATTTAAAGATACCTATGCTTATATTCGTCATTCCCGCGCAAGCGGGAATTTACTTAGCATACTCAATCGTACGCATCTCACGGATGACTGTAACCTTGATCTGTCCGGGATACTCCATCCCCTCTTCAATCTTCTTACGTATATCCCTGCACATGGTCACTGCTTCAGAATCGTTTATTTTCTCCGGCTGCACAATTACCCGGATCTCTCGACCGGCCTGAATGGCAAAAGATTTTTCTACTCCCTTAAAAAGATTAGCAATAGATTCCAGTTTATCCAAGCGCTTAACATATATCTCCAGTGTTTCCCTTCTGGCCCCGGGGCGGGCGGCGCTCACCGCATCAGCAGCAATGGCTAAAACCGCGTACATACTCTGCGCAGGCGACTCTTCATGATGCGATTCAACCGCAGCGACCACCTCAGCGCTTTCATTATATTTCTTAGCCAAATCCGCACCCAGTTTAGCATGCGTACCTTCGACCTGATGATCCACGGCTTTACCAATATCATGCAGGAGCCCGATTCTCCGGCCAAGCTTAAAATCCAGGCCTAACTCTGAAGCCATAATTCCCAATAAAAAAGAAACTTCTTTGGAATGTTGCAAAGCATTCTGGCCATAGCTGGTGCGATACTTAAGCCGGCCTAAAAGCTTGATTATCTCCGGATGCAAGCCATTAACCCCTGCCTCAAAAGCAGCTCGCTCCCCCTCCTCGCGGATCTTCTCATCCATTTCTTTCTTGGTCTTTTCCACAATTTCTTCAATCCGTCCGGGATGAATTCTTCCATCAGAAATAAGTTTCTCTAAACTCAGGCGGGCAATCTCCCGCCGCACAGCATCAAACCCGGACAAAGTAACCGCTCCGGGCGTATCATCAATAATCACATCTACCCCGGTGGCCATCTCTAATGCCCGGATATTTCTTCCTTCCCGGCCGATGATCCGGCCCTTCATCTCATCATTAGGCAAGGTCACCACGCTGACAGTTGATTCTACGGTATGCTCTGCTGCGCAGCGTTGAATAGCTAAACTTAAAATTTCGCGGGCCTTCTTATCCGCGATACTGCGCACCTCTTCTTCTTGGCGCCGAATAAATACCGCCTTTTCATTATTTAATTCTTCATTCAAACGGCCCAGAAGAATTTGCTTTGCTTCTTCCGCGGATAAAGAGGAAATCTTCTGCAGGCGCTCTTTTTCTTCGGCAATCAAAGCCTGCAATTGGTTCTCTTTTGACTTTAAAGATTCTTCCTGCTTCTTAAGATTATCATTGCGCACCTCGGTCTCTTTTTCTTTTTTCTCAACCAGATCGATCCGGCGGTCGATATTTTCTTCTTTCTGGGTTAATCTTCTTTCAAGATTAACAATCTCCAGCCTGCGATCTTTAATCTCGCGCTCAAAATCCTGGCGCATACGATACAAAAGATCCTTGGCTTCTAACTCTGCTTCCCGGCGCTTATCCAAAACATCTTTTTTGGCTACCTCCAGGATATGCTCAGCTTGCAGTTCGGCACTTTTTACTCTTTTCTCTGCGATATACTTTCTTAGGAAATAGCCGCAATATGCGGCGACCAGGGCAACAAAGATGGGCACCACTATGTTAAAAATCATTTCTCTTCCTCCCTCATTTTTCCCCAGCCTCCGGCGCTTGGGGAAAAATGACCCCGAGCTCCCGCGAGGGGGAAACATTACTTTACTTAGTTTTAAGCTTTTTTAGGAGTTCTAGGAAAAGATAATTTTCTTGACGCTTACATCATAGCAGGTGGTGGGGACTAGGGGTAAGATTTGGAAATCAAAAGCCAAACCTATGGAAGGTGTGTCTTCAGAAAGCGTACATAAGAAACGATCGTAGCAACCTTTACCGCGGCCCAGACGATTACCCTTTTTATCAAAAGCTAGGCCGGGAACAATAATAAGATCCAGGTCCTCTGGTTTAACCTGAGTGAGCGCCACAGGCTCTAAGACACCATAGGGGCCTTTTTTCAATTTAGCGTGATCTTCTAATATGGCTGGCTGCATAGTCTCTTTATCTTTTCTGCAAACTGGCACGCATATAAGCTTGCCTATTTTTTTAGCTTCCCTAATCATTTCTTCAGTATCTACTTCCCCACCAAAAGCGATGTAAAACATCACTATCTTGGCCTTTTTAAAAACCTTATTCCTTAAAAGTTTATCTGTAATCAGCTTACTTTTTCGGCTTCGGTCTTCCTCCTTCTGTGTTTTTAATCTTAAAAGAATTTTACTACGTATTTGAGCTTTTGTCAATGGTTCGACTTTGCTCACCATTGACCCCGCACCTTTTATTTTATGCACATCTTTATCCATATCCTTTAGTCTATCAATACTTTTACTCTCTTTAATATAAAAAGCTGCCCGGTCAACATAACCAGCCTATAAACAACTCTCCCCTTCATGGGTATGGCCCTTATCTTCAAATGGAGTTTCTTTACCCTGCTTTTTATAATAATCTTTTAACGCGGAACGCAAGGCCTCCTCCGCTAAAACCGAACAATGCATTTTAATCGCGGGCAGCCCTCCCAATGCTTGCGCTACTGTTTTGTTAGTAATTGTTAATGCTTCGGAAATACTTTTCCCTTTAACCATCTCCGTGACCATAGAACTGGTGGCGACGGCAGCACCACAGCCAAAGGTTTTAAATTTTGCATCTACAATTATTTCATTTTCTATTTTTAAATACATCTTCATTACATCCCCACAAACAGGATTACCCACCGTGCCGATACCACTGGCGTCGGGAATCTCCCCGACATTGCGGGGATTCATAAAATGGTCCATGACTTTTTCGCTATAAGGAAACTGTTCTGCCATATTAGGTTATAATCAATTTATGCGGCCTGGCTGATTTCTTAAAATCTTTAGGTTTGCGAATTTCTTTTAATGATGCTAATTTTTTCTTTTTATCTAATTCCTTATAGATTAAAATCCAGGCGCAATCCTTCTGGTTGTCTACTTCACATTTACCTTGGCTCACTCCGCCGCAAGGGCCATTAAGCAGGCTCTTAGGACAAAGGGTTAACGGACAGATCCCCGCGGTAGCATCCAAAACACATTCTCCGCACATAGAACATTTTTCATAGAAATTACCTTGCGCGTCCATCACCGCGCCAAATAGGGTATCGCAAGCAGGCAAAACCGCTAAATCCAGGCGGTCATTATCTTTAAATGACTGCACCCCTAAACCGCAGGCCAAAATCAAAGCTGCCTCTGATTGGCGTAAAGCCTTTATATTTTTGGCTAGCTCCGTTTTAAGTTTCGCGGCTACGCAAGGCGCAGACGGAATGCATGAACCGGTAATCACTTTACCCGCCGCCTCCAGCGCCTGTTGTATTTTTGCAATCTCCGGCTGGCCCCCGCTCTTACAAGCAGTTGCGCACTCACCACAACCCATTAAGAATATTTTGTTATACCCTGCAAGGCTGAGTAACACATCCTCCAGGGGCTTTTGCTGGCTGATAATCATATTAGAAATTTTAACATACTTTTATTCCCAGCTCAAGGTAAAAAGAAGAGGTTTTCAAGAGGACGGTTCTGTTTTTTTCATTAGAGTAGGAGAGGTTTAAACCTCTCCTACTGTTGAAAGAAAAACAGAACCGTCCCCTAGTTTTACCTAGTTTGACTATTTCTCATCCCGGAAATACTCCTCCATGGTTTCAAAAAATACCTTACTCTTATTTCTTTTTCCCCCAATAATATCTTCTAATTCTAAATCATCCAGTTCATCCGGAATACCGGCGCTCTGTACATCTACAAACTCCCCGAGCAAGCCACCCTGCTCCAGGAAACGGGAAACCTGGGTAAACACTGAGCCGCCACCGTCCATAAAACTCCGGGGAGAACGATCAATATGCGGTTTTAATAAAAATAAATTTACTTTAGCCCGGGTAGCGGCAACATAAAACAGGCGGCGCTCCTCTTCAATTTTTTCCTCTGTCTCTAAAGATAAATAGGAAGGCAGGTGCCCCTCGGCAACATAGATTAAAAATACCGTATGCCATTCCAACCCCTTGGCCGAATGTATCGTGGAGAGGGTAAGCGGAGTATCATCTTTATTTAGCCTGGCCGGCTCAACCAGCATCCTTTCCGGAGGTTCCAAAGCCATATCCACTAAAAATTGCTCGGTTGTTTTATAGCGCTGGGCGATTCTTAACAGTGAATCCAGGTCATTTAAACGCTTGTTAAAATCATCATATTTGATCTTTAATAATGGCTGATAATAACCCAGGAACCTGGCGATGATCTCCGCGGGGCTGTCACGCTTGAGGTCTATGTTTTTCAATAATGCAAACAGTTCTTTAAGTTCATCGTTCTTCTGCCACAACTGCTCTAATTTGGCCTGATCTGGAATTGCCTCGATAATTTTAGCCGCGGTTTTAGGGCCGATCCTGGGAATCAATTCCAGAGCGCGCAACCAGCTGACCTGATCAAGCACATTGTAGGCAATGCGTAAATAGCTCACCAGGTCTTTGATGTGCGCGGCTTCCACAAATTTTTGCCCGCCGTATTTGGCAAAAGGAATATTCCGGCCGGCTAACTCCACCTCTAAATCATTGGAGTGCCATCCGGAACGAAAAAGCACGGCCATATCTTTTAAAACTACCCCCTCTTCTCTTAATTCCAGGATTTTTTCGGCCACAAAAACGGATTGCGAATTTTCATCCGGGCAATCGATAAAAACCGGGATGTCTCCCCCCTTCTTCCGGGTATAAAGATTCTTCTCGAATTTTTCTTTGGCTTGCGCGATAACCGCATTCGTCAAATTCAGGATCGGTTGAGTAGAACGGTAATTCTCTTCCAGCGTAATAACCTTGGCGCCTTTAAATATCTTGGGAAAATCAATGATGTTTTTAAAATTTGCCCCCCGAAAAGAATAGATGCTTTGGGCATCATCGCCCACCACCATGATGTTGGCATGATCCGCGGCCAGCAGGCAGGCAATGTGCGCCTGAAGCTTATTGGTATCCTGATACTCATCAACCATAATGTATTTGTATTTAGCGCCGAGGCTGGCGCGCACAGCTTCATGCTTGGCGAGCAGATTTTTTAGAAAAACTAACAGGTCATCATAATCCAGGAGCGATTTTTGGCGTTTATATTTGTTATAGGCATCGCGTATTTTTTTAATCTCTTCGGCAAATTCAATAAACTGCGGATATTCATCCAGCAGCACCCCGGAGATCTCTTCGGATTTATTCACACTTTTAGAGATTACCTCTAAAATAGCATGTTTACGCGGAAACGTTTTTTTAGATTTATGAAAATTTAACTGCGTGCGTATTAAATTTACCACATCCTCGGCATCCGCCTGATCAAGAATAGTAAAGTTATTGTTAATCTCTAAAAGCTTGGCGTATTTTCTTAAGATCATATTGGCAAAGGAATGAAAAGTGCCTCCGGAAACATTCCGGCAGCGCTCATCCAACAGGAGGCTGGCCCGGCGCAGCATCTCCTCGGCTGAACGACGCGTAAAAGTAAGCAGGAGAATCTGCTCCGGAGCTATACCTTGTTCCACCAGATAGGCAACCCGATGCACTAAAACCCGCGTCTTACCACTCCCGGCCCCGGCGATAACCAGATGCGGGCCGTGGATAGACTCTACGGCTTTAAGCTGCGCGGGATTTAATTCCCGGCGATAATTTATTTTTTCCATGAGTAATTATTTTATTAATTATCAATTACAGTAGGGGAGGTTTAAACCTCCCCTACTGTTGAGATTCATATCTTTTTGTCGGGATATTTTAAGCGTTAGGTTTTATATACGCTCGGTTGATCTTCTGTTGGACAACCGGCCGGTCATCAGCATCCACCGGAGTATTTTCGATTTTTTGCACTACTTCTAAGCCAGAAACAACCTCGCCAAAAATAGTGTGGCGCATATTTAACCAAGGTGTTTTAGCGCAGGTAATAAAAAACTGGCTGCCATTGGTATTCGGCCCGCTATTGGCCATCGCCAAAATACCCGCGGCATCAAACTTAGCTACCGGGGTTACTTCATCTTCAAAAGGCTTACCCCAAATCGACGTACCCCCTGTTCCGGTTCCCGCAGGGTCTCCTCCCTGGAGCATAAAACCCTTAATCACCCGGTGAAAAATCAAACCATTGTAATAACCCTTCTCTATTAGTTTGATAAAATTCTCACAGGCCTGAGGTGCAATATCTTCTTTCAGCTTAATCTCGATATTACCTTGATTGGTTTCTAGAACCACAATTGTTTCATTCATCGCGAAAATCCCTCCGTAAAAAAAGGTTAAACTGAATACTAATAATGCCATAAATATTTTCATTTTCATAGTCATTATTTTTCCTTTCTTTGACAATGTAATAAACCTTGTTTACTTTAACAGTAGGGGAGGTTTAAACCTCCCCTACTGTAATTAACTTTTATTTTTGCTCTTCTACAGCCTTAATCTCTTCTGCCAGCGGGGCTTTCTTATCAACCTTTTGGCGCAAATGCGCAATCTCAACGGCAAAACTTTTTAATCTTTCTTGACTGGCTTCTAAATCTTTCTCTAATTTTGTGTACTCTTCATTTAATTTATTAAACTCTAATTTGGGCACCCACTCGCTGATTTTTTCTTTACGATTAAACTCGGCAATCACCGCTAAATGTTCATTAATGCTTTTAAACTGGCTGGCGATTTGATGTTTCTGCGCCTGCAACTGATCTTCTTTAAGCCGGCAGGCCATCTCTTTTGCTTCCAAGGCGGCTTTTATTTCCTGCATCTGACGGGTTAAATTTACATTTTTGGTAAACTCCCCCTGCAACTCATTTTCCTTAGTAATAAACTTATTATTTAAATCTAAATTTTCTGCTTTGATCTTGGCTAGCTCTACCTCCGCTTTAGCCACCCATTCTTCTCTACGCTTTAACTCTATAGAAAATTCCGCCTCTTTTTCTTTAACTGCCAGGAATTCGGATTTTTTCCCTACGGAGACAACCTTGGCCGCCTCTAACTGGTTTTCTAACTTGGCGACCTGGCTTTGTAAACGCTGAATTTTTTGCTCTTTACCAGGATCTGCCGCAGGAAATGGCTGTTCCTGGATTTTTTGCTTTGCCGGAGCTTCAGGCTTACCGGATGCAAATAACTCAAAAACAGCATAGATAACTACACCCGCGCCCAAGGCTACTAATATTTGCAAAATGAAAATCATTTTAACTTATCCTTTTCTCGTATATCCCCACAGGTTTTTTTACCCGGGGCAGAGGAGGCGCGGCGTAGTAATTTATTTTTACCTAAGATATGCTCCTGGCCAAATAGCTGATCAAGCGTGGTTGGCCGCAGGCGTACTGCTAAAGGAAGGTTTTTATCAGAAATCCGGGATTCTTGAGTGAATAGGTCCATACGATTGATGGGTTATCCGCCACAAAGCATGGCGGATTATCCGCCAAAGTATTGTGGCGGATAAAAAAATCCCCGCAAGAGTGCCGTTGGACTGATAGTCTGAACCGATTTGGTTTCAGATGGGTGCCCTATCTTTGGGCACAAGTGCCTAAAGAATAATGGGGCTCCCGTGAATATGGTGTTGGTTCAACAATTATCAAATTTCCAACGCGCACCGCAGGGATATCTTTAAAGAGCTCTTTGATTCCAAAAAAAGTATAGCACATATTTATAACGGAATCAATCTTAGCGCAGTTTTACGCCAAAGCGCTCTTCCAATAAAGAACAAATGTCCTGATGCAGTGGAGCAATTTCCCCTTCAGTCAACGTACGGTCATCCACCCGGTAGATGCAAGATAGGGTTAACCCCTTAAACCCAACTGGGATTTGCTTACCCTGATAATAATCTACGATTTTGGCCTGAGCTAATAGCGGCGCACCTTTTGCCTCTACCGCCATCAACAGCCCCTTCACCGGGATATCCTCATTAATCGCGAAACTTATATTCCGGGTAATTGCCGGATATTTAGGAATATTCAAAAACTTTTTCTCTAAATTTATACTGCCGGATAATTGCTCTAAATTAACCTGGGCCAGGACAACTTGCCGGTTCTTAATATCAAAAGCGCCTAAGGTTTGCGGAGCTAAATCCAGCATAAAACCCACCTGCTTTTGATTAATGATAATATTTATTTTATTATCTTCTTGGCGGAGGAAATCAAAACCCTTAACCCCAAGTCGATTCAACAGGGTCTCTAAAATACCTTTTAAATGCAGCAGAGTAATCTCTTCTCTAACCAGTCCCTGCTTGGTAAAAAAGGCACTGTCCCCGCATAAAGCTATGCCCAGTAAAGAGTCTTCTGCGACAGCATTTAGGCGTCCGGAAAAAACATTGGCGACCTCAAAAATACTTACCCGTTCCTGCTGCTGATCTAAATTATAGGCCAGAGCGCGAATAAGGCTGGGGTAAAGCGCGGGACGTAAAACCTCCTGCTCCTTGCTTAAAGGATTCAAAATTTCAATTAACCCCGCATCGGTATTAATCCCGGATTTATTAAGCAGGCCACGATCCACCAAACTATAGGTAATTACCTCATCTAAACCTAAACCCCATAAGATATTTTTTATATTGCCAATGACATCTCTTTTATCTAAAACTTTTCGGCCCGGCTTTACCGCCGGAAGGGTTGGGGAGATTTGAGCATAACCATAGATACGCGCAACCTCCTCCACCAAATCTACCGGCAGCTTTAAATCCTGACGGAAACCAGGCACTTTAACGGCGAGAATATTTCTGCTTTTAGTTTTTAGATGAAAGCCTAACCTGTTTAAAATTTGTTTAACCTTAAAAACGGGAATGGCTGTACCCAAAAGTTTATTTAAATAAGCGACATCCAGATTAATCACGGGGTGAGTTACTTTAGACACGCCCAGTCTCCTGAACCCGGAAGGAGTGCCTGAAGCTAATTTTAAAATTAATTCCTGCGCTGCCAAAGAAGCGTTCCTGACCGCTTCTGAATCTACTCCTCTTTCAAATCGATAGGCTGATTCGGATTGCAACCCTAATCTCTGTTTGGCCAGCCGCACGAGCAGGGGATTAAATACCGCTGATTCCAGTAATATGTTACGCGTCTTAAACGTAACTTCGGTTTCTTTGCCTCCCATAATCCCGGCGATGGCTATCGGATGATGGGCGTCGGCAATAACTAAAATTTCCGGGCCCAATAACTTGGTTGCCCCATCAATAGTAATAATCTTTTCATTCGCATTAGCCCGGCGCACTCTAATTTCATTTTGACTCAATTTATCTAAATCAAAGGCATGCAGCGGTTGGCCTAACTCAAATAAACAATAGTTAGTGATATCCACGATATTATTGACACTCCGGCAGCCTAAAGACTCCAGCCTGTCTTTAAGCCACTCTGGAGACGGGCTGACCCGAACATCAGAAATTATCCGGGCGCTATAAAATGAACAGTCTTGTTTATTGGCTACCGAAATTTTTAGCGGCCGAAGATTTTTGCGTTTTATCTTCGGTTCTTGAAAATTGATGGTTTTAAGTTTTGATCCGGTAATTGCGCTTACTTCCCGGGCAATTCCCAGGACACTTAACCAATCGGGCCGATTCGAGGTTATCTCAATCTCCAAAACAAAATTTTCTCCTCTCTTTTCCAAGGAAACTACCTCCAGCCCGGACATGGTCAGCTTCTCTGCCAATTCCTGAGGAGAAATTATTATGTCTACAAATTTTTTTAACCAACTATAGGTAACTTTCATCGTCTAAAATTGCCTCAAAAATCTTAAATCATTCTCAAAAAATAAACGAATATCGTTGATTCCGTATTTTAACATCGTGATTCTCTCTACCCCCATGCCAAAAGCAAAACCCGTGTAAATGCCTGGAGCATACCCCACCTGTTTAAAAACATTCGGGTGGATCATACCCGCACCCAGGATCTCCAGCCAGCCTTTCCTGCCGCAAACCGAGCATCCCCGGCCTTTACAAATAATACAAGAGATATCCACTTCCACGGAAGGTTCAGTAAAAGGGAAAAAATGCGGCCGGAAACGCATGCTGATATCCCGCCCAAAAACATTCTTGGCAAACAGTTCCAGAATCCCCTTTAAATCGGAAAACCTGATATTTTCATCGACTAAAAAACCTTCAATCTGGTGGAACATAAAAAGATGGCTGGCGTCCACCGCGTCCGGACGATACACCCTTCCCGGCACCACCATGGCCAAAGGGGGCTTTTGTGTTTTCATGACGCGCACCTGCACCGGAGAGGTGTGGCTGCGCAAGAGCAGCTTAGAATAATCTTTTAAATAAAAGGTATCGAAGGCATCGCGCGAAGGATGTTCTAATGGAATATTTAAACCGGTGAAATTATTGTATTCTGTTTCCACCTCCGGGCCCTGGACTACTGAAAAACCCATACGATTAAACACGGTGCAGATTTCATCAATAATCTGAGTAATCGGATGGATATGCCCGAGCTCCTGAACAATTCCCGGCATCCCTACATCTAAATTGCTCTTCTTTAAAACACTACTTTGAGTTTTTAAGGTTTTTTCTTTTTCTTCAAACAATCCCAGTAATTTATTTTTTAAAGCATTGACCTGTTGACCAAAGATCCCCCTTTGCTCAGCGGCTAGTCCGGGGATAGAGCTGGTCAACTCTGCGATCATGCCCTTTCTGCCCAGATATTTAATCCGCGCCTCTTCTAGGGCCTGCACAGAAACAACCCCGGCTAAATCACCTTCTATTTGCGTTTGAATAGAGTTAATATCCATATTAAGAATAATGCCCCTAATAAAATAAAACTTAAACTCGCTTTATCAAAATTCAACTTCTCTTTAACCATTCTTCCGCTGGCAATCTTGCGCAATAAGCGCCCGTGAATATCTAAATCTCCGCCATGCTCAGGGCAAGCGTGGTGAAATTCACCCACGATCTCCAGGCGATCGCCTCGAGATTTATAATTTCCCGTAAATTTTATTTCTTGCGCTAAAGCAGAGCTTATCCAAACGCCCAGTGCATTCTGGCCGTCATTTATATTTACCCAGGCAAATTCACCCCGTGACATTACATCCCCGATGACTTCTCCGGAATAAGTAATTAACTTTCCGTCATATTGTTTAGCATTGTTGATTAATTCCGTACTGGAAAGAGTTTGAGCAAAACAGACAGAGGACAGAAGGCAGAGGACAGAGGACAGAAGGCAGATCCTTATTTTCTGATTTCTCCGTCTCATCGTTTCCCTTTAATGCTGGCAAATAAAAATCCAAGAATGGTAAATACGGACATAAACTCTAAGCGTCCAGCCCACATCTGCAGTATATAAGTAACCTTGAGCATAGCCGGCATATCAATATTGGTAATACCGCAAGATAAGCCCACATTAGCGGCGGCAGAGGTAGACTCAAAGAGTGCTTCTAAAAAAGGATAACCATAAAACATCCCGACCAGTGCGCCTAAGCCATATAAAATTATATAAGCCAGGGTAATCATTAAAGCTCCCCTCACCAACTTATCCTCTAAAAACACCTCCCGGATATGGTGAAATTTCTCAATAACAATTGCCCTCTCCGGCATAATGATCCTTTTGAGATCCTCTTTAAAAGCTTTAAAAATAATTCCGATGCGCAACATCTTAATTGCCCCGGTAGTCGAACAGACTGCCCCGCCTAGAGCCATAGCTAAAATTACTCCTACCAGTGCCAATGGGTTCCAATCCGCGCCAAACTGCTGGGCATAAATAGTCTGAAATCCTGTCCCGGTGTGGCCGGAGATAAGCTGATAAAATCCTTTACGGAAAAGCATTGCCGCCGCCGGATAAATTCCCGTCTGCGCTAAACCTACGGCCACCACAGAAAAAGTAGCAATAATGGTGACCAAAAGGGTCCGCGTTTCGATATTTTTAATTATCTCCTTACGATTCCCCATCCATAAATGGTAATGCAGTTTAAAATTAAGCGCCCCCAGAACCATCAGGATCACGGTAATCACCTCATAAGCAAAGCTATGGTAATAAAGTATGTTTTGTGATTGCGGGCTGAATCCTCCGGTATCAAAAGCCGCCATAAAGATACAGGCGCCATGAAAAAATGAATTAAGCGGCTTCATCCCGTTAAATATCCCGGTGAGGCCTAAGGCCAGGGTACCTAGAATCAGATAAACAATGCTTACCATCCAAATAAACCTGGAGGTATTAATGACGTTGGGCATAATCTTCTCATCCCGGGCCTCACCCACATACATTTTAAATGCACCGGAGGACCCGCGCACAAAAAAAGAAAGCGCAATCACCACAATCCCCTGGCCTCCCAAAAACATAATCAAATGCCGCCAAAGGTTGTGCGTATAAGAAAGATGATCCAAATCCTGAACCAAGGTCAAGCCGGTGGTAGCAAACCCGCTCATGGCATCAAAACATGCATCTAAAAAAGATTTCCAGTGGCCGCTTAGATATAACGGAATCGCCCCTAAAATCATGGCCACCACCCAGGATAAGCTAACGACAATCATACCCTGCATCCAATTTAAATCCTTGTTCGTCTGGCAGATTTTAATTAAGAGTAGTCCCAATAAAGCAGATATTTCGATGCTAATGAAAAAATCCAGGGCGGGGTTTATCTCTCCAAAACACAAAGCAATTAAAATAGGAATAACCATGGTCAAGGCTAATCCCAAAATTATTTTCCCCAGGTAAAAACCAATGATCTTTAAATCTTCAAGGCGGGGCCTAAGAATCATAGCTTAAAATATATTGCCCAGCAGATCAAAAACGCTGCCAGCATGATAAAAAACACATAGAAAATTTCTGTGGTTATCCCGAAGATAATATTTAAGGCAGGTTTAAATCTCATGTATTTTAAAGCTTCCCGGCTAAAAGGCTTAAGAGTTGCGGCTCATTACCGATTAAAGTAAGCGCGATGACATCATCTCCGGTTTTAAGCACCGTATCGCCCTTGGGAAGAATAACCTCTTCTCCCCGGACAATGGAAACCAATACCGCGTCTTTGGGTAAAGCGATATCTTTTACTTGCCGGTTAATCACGGGAGCATCATCCGGAAGATCCACGCGCACAATCGCCAGCTTGCCGCGCTTAAAACTCATTAGATTTACAAAATCCGAAAAAGAAACTTCTTCTTCAATAATTTTAGCAATGATCTTGGTGGAATCAACCGGCACATCAATACCTAGCTCATTAAAGGTATGTTCATTATCCGGATTATTTACCCGGCCCACAGTACGCCGCAGGTTAAATTTTTCTTTAGCTAACTGACAAATAATCAGGTTATCTTCATCATCACCGGTGACCGCGGCTAAAACATCAGCCCGCGAAATTCCGGCTTCCTCCAATATTTTTGGGTCGCAGGCATCGCCGTTCACTACCAGGGCATCTAATTCCTTGGCCAACTCTTCACAAATCTGGCGGTCTTTATCTACGACACTTACCGTGTGCTTACCCTGGCAAAGCCTCCTGGCCAGAAAATAACCCACCTTACCTGCGCCGACAATTAAAATATACATCCCGTTACAAACCTCCGATTTTTCCCGTCAGATCGTAGCGGAGGTTTAAACCTCCGCTACGATCCCAAAGTTATAAATGAAACTTCTCCCTGACCGCCCGGAGGCTGGAAACTTTTACTACCCCCATTAAGATATCTTTATTTTTTAAAACGGTTTTAGGCTCCGGGATCACTACCCCCTGCATTCTACGTAAGGCCACGACAATAAAATCTCCCGGGATATTTATATCCTGAATGGTTTTACCGACCAGGTCATTCTTGGCTTCAATTTCAATAACCCCTAAATCCTTGGATTCAATTAAATAGCTAGAAAATCTGCTTTCAATAATTTTATCTCTGAGCATAGCGGAAAAAAGCATTGTGCCGCTGATAATATCCAAACCCAGAGCCGCGTAAATATGCGCGCGCTGCGGATCATAAACCCGGGCAAAAACTTTGGGCACGGAAAAAATCTTTTTAGCCACCTGGGCACTAATTAAATTAGTATTATCTCCATCAGTTACCGCGCAAAAAGCATCCGCTTTTTCAATGCCTACCTGTTTTAGAAGCGCCAGGTCAAAACCATTACCGACCATAGTCAGGCCATTAAAAGTATCCCCCAGGCGCTTAAATGCCTCCTGAGTTTTATCAATAACCACTACATCATGGCCCTCTCCGGATAAAAGCTTAGCCAGCTCTGAGCCCACTCTCCCACAACCGACAATAATTACATACATGGATAACCCCTTAGCCTTCCACCCAATCCTTTCCAGAGGAACGGGGGGAGGATTTTATTTCTTGATTATCTCCACTAGTTTTTTAAAAGCAAGATTGTCTCTTACTGCTAAATCCGCCAAAATCTTACGGTCTAGAGTAATCTTAGATTTCTTGAGCCCGTTCATAAATACGCTATAGGAAATCCCAACCTCTCGGCAAGCCGCGTTAATCCGGGCAATCCAGAGACTGCGGAATTCACGCTTCTTATTCCGGCGATCCCGGTAAGCATATCTGAGCGCGTGCACCAATACTCTTTTGGCCTGCTGATATTGCTTACTCCGATCACCCCAGAACCCTTTAGCTTGTTTTAAAACCTTCTTCTTTCTTTTACGAGTTGCTACACTATGTTTAGCCTTTGCCATTACATTTCTCCTCATTTTTCCCCAGCCTCCGGCGCTTGGGGAAAAATGACCCCGAGCTCCCGCGAGGGGGAGAATTTTTCCCCAGCCTCCGGCGCTTGGGGAAAAATGACCCCGAGCTCCCGCGAGGGGGAAATGTTATTTTACATAAAATCTACCCATAAGGTAGCATAGATTTGATAAATCTTACTTCTTTTTTACCCGCCAGTGTCCTGCGTCTCCTTAAATTTCTAATTTTTTTTGTTCTCTTAGACGAAGCTAAGTGGCTTTTTCCGCCGGGTGAATACTTAACTTTACCTTTTTTGGTAATTTTAAAACGCTTAGCTACCCCGCGTTTTGTTTTTAACTTTCCCATTTTTCTTTCTCCATATTGTTAGATGCTATAATAAACTCTGCGTACTTTTCCAATTATTAATTGCCGTAGGGGAGGTTTAAACCTCCCCTACTATTGAAAGTCAGCAAGATTTATTACACTGTCTGTTATTATACTTCACTTTGGGGCAATTACAAAGGACATAATCCTACCCTCAAGTGAGGGTGTTTTTTCTACCTGCCCATCATTCTGTGTATCCAGAATAAATTTATCTAAAACTTTTCTCCCTAAATCTAAATGCTCCATCTGCCGGCCTCGGAAAAAAAGATTAACTTTAACTTTGTCTTTTTTCTTTAAAAAACTTCTTACCTGCTTAACCTTGGTTTCAAAATCATGTTCATCAATATTAGGTTTAAGTCGAATTTCTTTGAGGCGGCCCTGTTTCTGGTGTTTCTTAGCTTCCCGATCTTTTTTCTCCAAGTCATATTTAAATTTACTATATTCAATAATCCGGCAAACCGGTGGCGTAGCCGCGGGAGCAACCTCCACTAAATCTAACTCCTGCTGATTAGCAATTTCTAAGGCCCGCTGTACAGACATTACTCCTAATTGACTTTCATCATGACCAATTACCCGAACTTGCGGTGCGCTAATTCTGTCGTTAATACGCGTGAACTTTTTTATAGCTTCCTCCCTCTTTTACTTATGTTCCTGAATCTGGTTAATTAAATTCCTCATAAACTCCTCTAAGGCAATCACCCCTTGATCTCCACTTCCCTTTTTACGCACACTCACCGTGCCCTGCTGAGCTTCTCGATCCCCTAAAATCAAACAATAAGGGATTTTATTTATCTCGGCATTACGAATCTTTTTATCTAAAGTTTCATTACGCAGATCCATATCCACGCGAATATTTCGGCTTTCTAAGGTATTCTTTACATCTTGAGCATAAACGCGCACCGTTTCTTTGAGCGGAATTATTAAAACTTGCGTCGGGCTTAACCATAGAGGAAGCTCTCCTTTATAATGTTCAATTAGGGCGCCGATAAAACGCTCCAGGCTGCCCAACAAAACCCGATGCAGCATAACCGGCTGCCTTTCTTTACCCGTATCATCAATATAAGCTAAATTAAATCTTTTGGGAAGAGCAAAATCGCACTGAATAGTCGCGCACTGCCAGGTCCTTTTAAGCGCATCTTTTAATTTGATATCAATTTTCGGGCCGTAGAATGCACCGTCTCCTACATTGACATCATATTTTAAACCTTTTTCTTTTAATACCGTTTCTAAAGCTTCCGTGGCTAGCTGCCAATCTTCATCCGAACCAATGGATTTTTCCGGACGGGTGCTCAGTTCGATCCCCACTGACTCAAACCCGAAAACTTTCATGGTATCAAATACAAAATCAATAATCGCTTTGATTTCTTGAGACAATTGTTCCGGTAAACAAAATACATGCGCGTCATCCTGGGTAAACCCGCGCACCCGCAACAGCCCGTGCAAAACACCGGCTTTTTCCCGACGATAAACCGTACCCAGCTCAAAATAACGGATGGGCAAATCTTTATAGCTTCGGGTTTTGGATTTATAAATTAAAATATGCCCCGGGCAATTCATCGGCTTTAAAACAAAATCTTTATCTTCGGCCTGGAAGATATACATATTCTCTCGGTAATAATCATAATGTCCGCTGGTTTTCCAGAGGGCAACATCCATAATATGCGGAGTAATCACCATATCATAGCCGCGTTTTAAATGCTCTTTTTTTTCATAATCCTCGATGATCGTGCGTAACAGCGCGCCCTTAGGATGATAAAATACCAGCCCTGCCCCTGCCTGCTCATGATAAATATCAAAGAACTCCAGCTGCGGCCCTAGTTTTCTATGGTCGCGTAGTTTGGCTTCCTCTATATTTTTTAAATATTCATCTAATTCTTTTTGGGTCTCAAAACAGGTCCCGTAAATCCTTTGCAGCATAGGATTAGTTTCGATCCCATGCCAATAAGCTCCGGCAACAGATAACAACTTAAAAGCCTTGATTTGACCGGTGGATGGGATATGCGGCCCACGGCAAAGATCTAAAAAAACTTTCCCGGTTTTATAAATAGAAATTGCCTGCTCCGGTAAAGCTTCGATAAGCTGGACCTTATAATCTTCATTTAATTTCTTAAATAGCTCGATTGCTTTTATTTTATCCAGCTCCTCACGCAAAAACGGATCATCCCGGGTGATAATGTTCCGCATCTCCTGTTCAATATTCAGCAAATCTTCGTTGCTAAACGGCTCTTTTTTGTCAAAATCATAGTAAAAGCCGTCTTCAATTGCCGGCCCGATTGCTAATTTTGCCTCCGGCCAAAGTTTTTTTACCGCCTCAGCCAGAACATGTGAACATGAATGTCTTAGAGTATCTAGATCCATAATTGTTAGTTTCTGAGTTCTCTGATTATCAAACTAATAAACCAAAATGGGCCCAGGAGGATTCGGACCCCCGGCCTTTTCCATGTCAAGGAAACGCTCTAACCAACTGAGCTATGAGCCCAAAATTTTTAAGTGCCGGAGGAGGGAATCGAACCCTCATGCCCTTGCGGACGGCGGATTTTAAGTCCGCATCGTATACCAATTTCGACACCCCGGCAATCTAACCTTTGGTTATCGTTCAACGCTAATTTAAGGCGTGGACCGGACTCGAACCGGTGAATAGTTGTTTTGCAGACAACTCCCTTAACCGCTTGGGTACCACGCCATTGTATTCCTGCCACTTAGGATATAATCCAAAAAAGTCTAAAAATTTGTTATATTTCCGCTCTAAATATAATCCATCTTCACTACAAATACTTATATATTTACCTCTCATATAAGGCGTATTTTCTAGGCTACCATCAGCAGCGATAAAACCTAGAACATAAGCCATTTCAGAAGTCCATGTTTTAAAAAAATCCCTATTTACTGCATATTTAATACCCATTTATTCTAAAATTTTCTTGGATTCCTTGACAATCTCTTCAGTCTCTGCTAAACAACCTACCCCCACCACCCCGCAAGCCAGCAAGCCTTTACGTGGTAGAATAAATTTATAACCACAACTCTTTAATTTTGCGATATTACTCTGCGTTATTTTATTTTGATACATATTTTCATTCATCGCCGGTGCAATTAAGACCTTAGCCTTACTCGCGCAAACCGTACAGCTTAAAAGATCATCGCAGATGCCGGCGGCAAGTTTGGCGATAATATTAGCCGTTGCCGGAGCAATTAAAATTAAATCCGCTTTGGCCGCCAAAGCAACATGTTCAATATCCCAGGTATCCGGCGCATCAAATATGCCTCCGCCATAAACCCGGTTACCGCTTAAGCTCTGAAAAACAATCGGCTTAATTAATTCCTGCGCCTCTTTAGTCATCACCACATGCACTGCCAACCCGCATGCTCTAAGCTTGTGGATAAGGCCGCAGGACTTGTAAATAGCAATGCCGGCAGTTACGCCTAAGATGATATTTTTTTCGGCTTTTTCCATTACTCTTTTGTCTTGATTTTCCTGGCCTCAATCTTACCGGCAGCAATTTCATGTAAGGCTACGGTCGAGGGTTTTACCGAAGCATCGTCTGCCACTAATTTCGGCTGGCCTTCGGCAATCTCTAAAGCCCTTTTAGAAGCCAAAATTACCAGCTTATAAATTGACCCCATACTCTTGTCTAAAAGTTTTTCTCTTCCCTGATAATCCATCTTTTACCCCCGGTGTAATATGTTAAGCGCTGCTTTCCTGCAGAAAAATACTTTTTAATTCTCTAAATGCTGCTGACAAATTCTGATTTAAAATACAGTAGTCAAATTTCCCGGCTGCCTGAAGCTCTCTACGCGCAAGCAGCAAACGCTGCGCCACCTCCTGCGGATTGGTGTGCCGGCAACGCTTTTGGATCCTCTCCTTAAGCACGCTCAGTGAAGGCGGTAAAACAAAAATCGTTACTGTATTCTGAGGATATATTTTTTTAAGAATCCTGGCACCCTTAAGGTCCAGGCATAAACCCACGTTCTTTCGGCCTTGAAGCTGTTTTTCCAGGGGCTCCTTAGGTGTTCCGTAATAATAGCCCAAATACCTGGTCCATTCAAGAATTTTTTTCGCTTTTAACAGGCGCCTAAACTCCTTGGGCGCGACAAAAAAATACTCCTTGCCCTCTCTTTCTTTCGAACGCTTTGGCCGCGTAGTAATCGAGCAGGATTTTACTAATAATTTCCCGATTTGCTTATCTTGAATTAAGCTGGTCAAAAGGGTGGTTTTGCCTGAACCCGATGGCCCACTGATCACAAAAATTTTAGCTGGTTTATTTTGTCTGTTGGGGGCTTTCACTACTCGATATTCTGCACCTGTTCGCGGATCTTCTCAATCTGGCTTTTCATTTCTACGGCGCGGCCTGAAATAATCAAGTCAAACGACTTGGCGGCCAAAGTATTGGCCTCCCGCTGCATCTCCTGAGTAATAAAATCCAGCTCTTTCCCCACCGCCCCGCCTTGGGCAAGCTTATGCTGAAAATTATTAATATGAAAATGCAGGCGGTCTGTTTCCTCAGCAACATCTGCACCTTTTAAAAAAGCCACACGCTCCTCCTCCGCTTGAATCTTTTTAAGCCTATCTTTTACCGCCACCACAAAACGCCGTTTAATAAAAACTAAATCTTTCTTCAGGAGAACACTTCTTTTTTTTAACAAACCTACCAGGGCCTTACCTTCTTTCTGCCGGGCAATTAATAAACTCGTAAGTGCCTGCAAGAAAACAGGTTTAAGCTGTTCCCAAATATGTTCGCCTACCGGCTTATCTTCCTTAAGTGACAAAATACCCGGCAAGCGAATTAATGAATCCAGAGTTAAACCATCATGAAGATTAAACTCTTTCTTAACGCTATTTAACTCATGTAAATAATTCTTCAGCAGCTTGCGGTTAACAAAAATCCCCTGGGCAAGCTGCCCTTTGATGTTTATCGCGCAATAAATTCTTCCTCTTTTGATTCTGCCCTCAATTTCTTTCTTCAGCTTATCCTCTAATGAAAGCAGGCCTTCCGGTAAGTGCAAAACCGTTTCTAAAAACTTATGGTTGGTGCATCTTAACTCCACGCTAATCCTGCCGATAGAATTAACTTCTGTCTCCTGACAACCAAAACCCGTCATACTATTAATTACGTTTTTCATTTATCCCCCCAAACCTGACTAGGAAATTCCTTTTGCACTATATTTTTTGTCGCGTAAAGATCAACGATAATTTCATCGGGCGCAAACCAAAGTTTAATCTCTCTTTCCGCTTCCGAAGCATTAGATGAAACATGGACCACATTTTCATAAACGCCACTGGTGGTAATCCGGCCATAAGAACCCCGGATCGAGGTCGATTCCGCCTCCTCAGGGTTGGTGGCTCCGGCTAAGTCCCGGCATTTAGTTATGGCATCCTTTCCCCAATAGACCAAAGCCATCACTTTCTTACGGTCATGTAAATCCCCCTGCAAATATTTAATAATTTCCCCAAAGAAGGGCTTATCTTTTAAATGCTTATAATGTTCTTCGGCTAAGGCCTTAGATACGCGCACCATTTTTGCCGCTACAATTTCCAGCTTGGTCTCAGATAAGCGCGTAAGGATGTTGCCGGTTAGTGATTTTTTTAACCCATCGGGTTTAATTAAAATTAAAACTGCCTGTCCCATTTTTTATTTTTCTCCTTATCTACTTAGATAACACCCGCGCAATACCAAATAGCGCGGGGTGTCCCTTGCTTACTTAGATAACACCCGCGCAATTCTGCTAAGCGCGGGGTGTCCCTTTAATAACGTTAACTATGCGTTGCAGATCTTCGGGCGAATAAAATTCAATATTAATGTGCCCGCGTTTTTTTCTCTTGCTGATCCGCACCTTAGTGGCTAAGGCATGTTGCAATTGCTCCTCTAAAATTGCCACTAGCGGCTCACGTTGCCCCTGGCCGATATTGCGCTTTATAGATTTAGGCCGCACACTTTTAATCAAGTTTTCTAACTCGCGCACCGAAAGCCCCTTGGAAATAACGTCTTGAGCAAGCCTGCGCTGATGATTGGCGTCTTCGATTTCAAGTAAAGCCCGGCCATGGGCAAAACTAATGCGCCCTTTTTTCATTTCACCTTGAATCTCATGCGGCAGCTTAAGCAGGCGCAAAGTATTGGTAATCGAAACGCGGGATTTTCCTAAAACCTCACTTATCTTTTCCTGGGTAACCTGGAACTTATCCACCAGATGTTGATAAGCATGCGCTTCTTCAATAGGATTTAATCCTTCTCTTTGGACATTTTCAATTAAGGCTAGTTCTAATGAATCCTGGTCGCTTACATCTCGCACAATAATTGGTATCTCTTTGAGCCCCATGATTTTAGCTGCACGAAGTCTTCTTTCCCCGGCAATTAATTCATAGTTATCACCTTGATGTCTAACCAAAAGTGGTTGAATAACCCCTTTTTCTTTAATAGATTGTGCTAGTTCCTCAATGCTCTGCTGATCAAAATCTTCACGCGGCTGAAAGGGGTTGGGTTTTATCTGTTCAGATTGGACATAAATAATCTCCTCTTTTCTACGGTTTGTACTATCAACTGCTATTTCGGGAATTAATGCGCCGAGACCTTTACCTAAAGCTTTTCTTTCCATTAATGCGCTCCTTTTGCAATTTTTGAATTCAGAGGTAAACCTAATATTTCCCGACTAAGCTCTTCATATTTCTGCGCTCCGAGAGAATCTCGATCGTATGAAGCTATGGATTTGCCAAAACTCGGAGCTTCAGTTAAACGGATATTTCTCGGAATTACTGTAATATAAACCTTATCATGAAAATGGTTCCGCGCCTCTTGGATCACTTCTTTAGTCAAATTGGTACGAAAATCTGCCATAGTTAACAGTATACCCTCGATGGTTAAAGATGGATTGAGGTTTTCCTTCACAAGTCTAATAGTATTATGCAGTTGCGTTAATCCCTCTAAGGCATAATATTCACACTGAACAGGTATAATTACCGAATCAGCCGCACATAAACCATTAATAGTGAGTAACCCCAATGATGGCGGGGAATCGATAATTATAAAATCATAATTATCTTTTTCAGGTTGTAAAGCCCTTTTTAACCTATACTCTCGGCCTAGTGCTCCAACCAACTCCACCTCAGCTCCGGTTAAATCCAGATTAGAAGGAGCAAGCATAAGATTATCAATCTCGGTTTTCTGTAAAATATCGATAAGCTTTGCTTCTTCGAGTAGAATATGATAAGTACTTTTTTGGATGTCGTGTTTATTGACTCCAATACCGCTAGTAGCGTTAGCCTGAGGATCTAAATCAACGAGCATAACCTTCTTACCTGCCATAGCCAGGTAAGCTGCAAGATTAATTGAGGTAGTAGTTTTACCTACTCCCCCCTTCTGATTGCAAATTGCAATTATTTTACCCATCTTTTTTTGTGTATTTTAAAAGCTCGGCTTTGTAAGTTTAAAATAGAAAGCTTTCCTGCTAACTCACTAAGACGATTATAATCTATATTTCGATAGTTGTCTCTTTTATGGATAACCATTTCGCGCCAGACTTGATAAGCTTCGTGTTTCTTTTGGCTCTGTAATGGATATTTGTCAAAGTGTTCGACGATCTTTTGTAGTTCGGAACTCTTAGTTACCCTGTAATATGCATATGGTTTTGAGAATCCGCTTTTAGGGGCACCGTTTGACTCTTTGCCCCTATATATGTATCCAACGCCACCGAAAAAATTATGTATTTCTTCAACTATCTGTCGATTATCTTCCCTTTGCTTAATTGCAAAATATATACCGAATGAACCTCCTGCCCTAGAGTAAGTAAAAGCCGCTTCTCCATCAGCAAATCCTGTTACGTACCACGGATCCAGCATATTTTTTTCTTAAGTGTTCTATCTGTAACTTTTTCACGCGGAACATTGTCGCTTTCTAAATCCTATTATCTTAAGTTATGCCTTTTTGTCAAGCAATTATTTGCCCCCGATCGCGCTTACGCGCACCTTAGCTGGCTTAGCTCCAGCCATGCCAAAAAGCCCCTTTTTCTCCTCAGACAAACTCTCTATCTTTACGCGATTGCGGGGAAGTTTTAGTTCTTGCAACGCCTTTTCAATAGCCTCTTCCACTGTCTTACCCTCTACTTCTACATATTTTACTTTTTTCATTTTTGGACATTGATACGAAATTGGTAGCAGAGCATGAGCAAGCTATTAACAAACCAATAGAGCACTAACCCTGATGGCATCTGATAAAAGATTACCCCAAACATAATCGGCATGATAATCGACATCATCTTTTGCTGTTGAGCAGCTTCCCCGGTTGCTTTTGCCATAGAAATCTTTTGCTGCACAAACATACCGATAGCCATTAAAATTGGCAAAATATTTACCTGATTACCCAAAAATGGTATTGAGTTTTTGAAAACAAAGGCTTTATCCGGCGAAGAAAGATCTTTAATCCACAGGAAATGCGCTCCTCTTAAAGCAACTGAACGGATTAATGCCTGATAAAGAGCAAAAAATATAGGCATCTGCAATAAAAGCGGCAAACAACCACCGAGTGGATTAACCTTGTGCTCCTTATACAGTTCCATTATTTCTTTATTTAATTTTTGCGGATTATCTTTGAGTTCTTTGCGCAAAGCCTCAATTTTTGGTTGTAAAAGCTGCATTTCTTTCATTGAGCGCATTTGCTTTATGGAAAGAGGGAAAAGCATAAAATATACCGCAATACTTAATATAATAATTGCTGATCCCCAATTATGCACTAAACTATAGAAAAATCCCAATAATTGTAAAAGTATCTGCGCAATAAAATCAAAGGTACCAAAATATATAATTGATGTCCATTCTGGTTTAGCATTATTTATTGACTTTAAATCTTGAGGTCCCAAATAAATACGAAATGAATGTCCAATCTGAGCACCGGGCTTCAAAGTCGTTTCATTCATAAATAAACCTACTTCAGATTCTTGGGGCGAAATTTTCTTGATGTAAGCGCTGGCCGCCATATTGGCGGGTTCAACAATAGTGCAAAAATACTGATCACGCAGGCCAATAAACTTTACATCCGAACTACTAAAATCCTTTCCCGCAGAAAGATGCATAGTTTTTTCTTTATTACTAAGAAAAATATCCTGATAACGCGATTGCGTATTTTTTGGGGATAAGTCCATCCGGCCTAAAACTAATTGTGGCTTGAGTGCTAAAGAAGAGGAGGATAAATTTTTAACCAGTATCTCTAACTCTATGACATAACTATTGTTAGGAATAATAAATTTCTTAATGACGCGTTTATTTTGATCTTCATAAATAAATGAAATGGAATCTTTGGTTATGTTTTGCTGCTTAAAAGCTGAGTTGCCATCAATAAGAAAACCTACTTTAAGTGGCAAACGATGTTCGGGACCGTCTTTAAAAACTATATCCTCCATCGCCGCCGTCGCTGAATTAAAAATTATTTCTCGACTATCTTGAGTAAATTTAACCGTCTCCCTGGCAAAATCTGCAGACGGCGACAGTGCTGCTGAAGGAATTACAGCAGAAGATATGTCCTGTGGAGATGTTATTAATTGGGATTTATTTGTTATAACCACTTTGTTATCAACAAGTTGCGGTTTTGGGGCTAAAGCGGACCAACTTAAGAGTACTAAAAGTGACAAGGCAATCGCTAAAACTAAACGTTTTTCCATGGATTTTATACTAAGGGGTCATAACCGGACTTACCAGAAAACGGGTGACACTGTAATATTCTAATTAGCCCCTTAAATACTCCTTTAATTAATCCGTATTTAAAAATTGCTTGTTTTGTATATTCAGAACATCCCGGTTCGAAACGGCAACCTGCCGCAATACTCGGACTTAAATATTTCTGATATGCCGCGATCAGTTTAAACGCTAAGTTTACCGGGGTCAAACGCAAAGCTTTTTTCTACCCTTCAACCGTCGACGCGCCAGAAGTTTGCGCCCGGACTTAGTAGCCATTTTACTGCGGAATCCGTGGCGCCTCTTACCCACAATATTTGATGGCGTCTTTAAATTTTTTTTCATTTCCAGATCTCCCTTTTTTGCCCCTGAGGTTTTTCTACGAAAGCAAGCCAGGAGAAAGCGAAAATCAACTACAGTTTATGAAGATGATTTTCTTGATACATCCGGCGGTGCCCACAAAAGGCGCCGCTGGTGTAGCAATCCTGAGCAAAGTCAGAGGATTGATTTTGTGAATTGTAACACACATTTATATGGTGGTCAAGTTTTTTATTGACCCCATTAGAAACTGTGCTATACTGCTTTGGTTTAATTGTTTCTAACCGGGTTGGCCTGTGAATATTATTGCATAATAACTAACGTTCATCTTTTTTACTTGCCCCGGTAGATAGCTTATGATATTCTATAGGCACGTAACTAACAAGGTTGGTAAGGTTTTGGCCTTGGTTATAATATTTGTTTTTGGGGAAATCATGTTCAGAGCTTTATCCACAGATTTATACAAGCTGTGCATAAACTGTTAATCCTGTGATTCACGGTATATCCCCGGCTCAGTTTTGTCTATTTATATGCTGCTCATAGGATAAACTCCATCGAGATAAAGGGGCTTTTGGGGGATTGATTATTTAATTTTGGGAGTAAAAATGCTGGAGTTAACCAAAAACTGGGAAGCAGCGCTAATGGATTTAAAGATGAAACTGGGAGAAACTAGCTACGCTACCTGGATATTACCGCTTAAGTTCTCTAGTCAAGATGGCCAAAGTATAGACCTGGAGGCGCCGGATCAATTTTTTAAAGACTGGGTTGAAAAACACTACCTGGGAATTATCCAGGAAACCTTAAGGCTAAAGGGTTTGGATAATTTATTGGTAAAATTGGTTGTCAGCAGTACTCCGGGAAATCCCGCTATCCTCAATACTCCACCTGAAGCCAGTATCAAGAGTTTACCCGGAGCGGGTTTTATTAACCTGAACTCGCGTTATACATTTGAAAACTTTGTGGTAGGCGGAGCAAACCGTCATGCTCATGCTTATTCACTGGCAGTAGCGAATGCCCCGGCCAAAACATATAACCCCCTATTTATTTACGGTGGGGTGGGCTTAGGTAAAACTCATCTTATCCAGGCTATTTGTCACCAAATTAAAAACTTCTCCTCCCCGGGAGTAAAAATATGTTATGTTTCCAGCGAGAAATTTACTAACGAACTGATTGATGCTATCGTGCATCGATCCACTTCAGCTTTCCGCCAAAAATACCGCAATCTTGATGTTTTAGTCATTGATGATATCCATTTTATCGCCGGTAAAGAATCCACCCAGGAAGAATTTTTCCACACTTTTAACACCTTGTATGACGCTCATAAACAGATTGTATTTTCTTCAGACCGGCCGCCTAAAGAAATTACTAATTTACAAGAGAGATTGGTTTCGCGGTTTGGTTGGGGATTAGCCACGGACATTCAACCTCCGGATTTAGAAACCCGGGTGGCCATTCTCAAGAAAAAAATTGAGCGCGAACCGGTTAATGTTCCTGATGAAGTAATTTTTTTTATTGCGCAATTAATTAAAACGAATATCCGCGAATTAGAAGGAGCATTAATCCGAACGATTGCCTATTCATTATTAGAAGAGTCTCCAGTTACGCTACAACTTACTAAAGAAGTACTAAAAGACCTGGTTAAGGAACCGACTAAACTAATCACTGTAGATTTTATTCAGCGTTGCGTAGTGGAAGAGTTTGGAATTTCCTTGCAAGATCTAAAAACGAAACGGCGCAATAAACAAGTGGTGTTCCCGCGACAAATCGCCATGTATTTAAGCAGGGAATTAACAGAATTATCATTGCCTGAAATCGGGGAACTTTTTAACGGTAAAGACCATACTACAGTTTTACACTCTTATAAAAAAATCAAAGAAAGTATCTGTAATAATCCGGAATTAAAAGAACGGGTGGAAAAAGTTATTAAAGTTATTAAACAATGATACCCAGGTTATCCTTGCGTGTTTTTTGTTGCAACTTTTTTAAATCTAAGGGGTTACATGCTTATACACAAGAATTACGCCACACTATGATGATTACTATTTTAAGTTTTTAAATATATATAAATAATAGGCACCCGGGGCTAAGCGGAATTACGCCAGTATTATGTCCCTAAAGGAGAAAATAAAATGAAGTTTAAAGCAGAAAAAGTTAATTTAATTAGCGCCATTCAAACCGTACAAAATGTTATTACTACAAAATCCGCCTTACCTATTCTTTCTAATATCTTAATTGAAGCTCAAACAAATACTTTAAAGTTAACAGCTACAGATTTAGATATTGGGATAACTTGTGTAATTCCTGTGGATATTCAAGAAACGGGCGCCATTACTCTTCCCGCCAAAAGATTTAGTGACATTATTAAAGAATTTCCTTTAGAGGTTATTAGTATTACTACCAGGAAAAATAACCAGGTAACCATTGATTCAGATATGTGCCAATTTAAAATTATGGGGTTAATGAAAGAAGAGTTTCCTAAATTACCCGAGTTTGTAGATAAAAAAGCGATTAAGATCGAACAAGGGGTTTTAAAACAATTGTTATCTTTAACTGCTTTTGCGGTATCTTTGGATGAAACACGCTATGTTTTAAACGGCATCCTTTTTAAAATTAATAAAAACCTGTTAACTTTAGTATCTACTGATGGTAAAAGACTGGCCATGGCGGAGAGGAAATTAACCCTAGAATCAGATGTAGATGTGAGCATGATTGTGCCGCTTAAAACAATTCAAGAATTAAATCGTAATCTTAAAGATGAGGGGGAGTTATCGTTGGTGGTGAGTAGTAATCAGGCGCTTTTTGATCTGGGTAACGTGGGAATTGTTTCGCGTTTAATTGAAGGAGAGTTTCCGGATTATAAACAAGTTGTCCCCGCGCCTTCAGAAAATAAAGTGAAGATAGTGCGTAGTCAGTTATTATTAGCGGTCAAAAGAGCAGCGCTCCTGGCTACGCCGGATTACCAGGCGGTTAAACTGGAAGTTTTTAAGAATAAATTAGTAATTTCTAAATCTACGCCGGATGTGGGGGAGTTCCATGAAGAATTAGCGGTAGAATACCAAGGCAGAGAATTGGTGGTGGGTTTTAACCCTGTTTATTTAATGGATATTTTAAAAAACCTGAATGAAGAAACAATTAATTTAGAGTTGACTGATGGAGAGAAACCCGGGGTTATCCGTATTAGCGGTTATGTCTACATAGTTTTACCGATGCGCCTTAATTAAGAGCATGGAACTTTTAAAAAACACACTAGATGAAGTGATGCGTCAGTTGGGCGCTAAAAAAACCGTTCTTCAAGATGCCGGCCCCCAACAGTGGTTAAAAAAAGCCTTGACAAATAAGGAGTTGGGGCATATAAGAGTTAAATATTTCAGCAAGGGGATTCTGGGTTTAAGTGTGGATTCCTCGGCTTGGTTATATATTTTAAGTTTAAAAAAAGAAGAGCTGCTTAAGGAGCTAAAAAAAGACAATCCGGAATTAAAAAATATCAATTTCCGTATCGGAGAAGTTTCATGACCCATTCGATGGTTCGACTTGGCTCACCATCGACACTGAGCAAAGTCGAAGTGTCGACTAGTCTCAGGGTCATGCTGAACCAATCATAGAGAGTAGAAGCATGAAGAAACCCAAAGAAGAAAATAAAAAAAATTCTAAACCCGCGGATGCCGTCAAGGCTTATGATGCTACCAGTATTCAGGTTTTAGAAGGTATTGAGGCGGTAAGGCGCCGGCCGGCAATGTATATTGGTGACACCGCGGTGCGCGGGCTGCATCACTTGGTTTTTGAGGTGGTGGATAATAGCGTGGATGAAAGCCTGGCGGGTTTTTGTGATTCTATCGCGGTGGCGATCCAGCCGGACAATAGTGTAACCGTGGTAGATAACGGCCGCGGCATTCCGGTGGATATGCATAAAACGGAAAAGAAGCCCGCAGTAGAAGTGGCCTTAACCACTTTGCATGCCGGAGGTAAATTTGACCACCGCTCGTATAAAGTTTCCGGCGGTTTACATGGAGTAGGGGTAAGTTGTGTTAATGCGCTTTCGGATTGGCTGGAAGTAGAGGTAAAAAGAGACGGTAAAATTTATCATCAGCGCTATGAGCGCGGTAAAACCGTTTCCAAGCTTACGGTTATTGGCAAAAGTACCTCTACCGGCACCAAGATTACCTTTAAGCCGGATAAAACAATTTTTACCAAAACTGAATATGCTTACGACATTCTTTCCGGCCGCTTAAGAGAACTGGCTTTTTTAAACAAGGGATTAAAAATAAAATTAACGGATGAGCGTTCGGACAAAGAAGCGGTTTTTGAATTTTCCGGCGGCATTATCTCCTTTGTGGAATATCTGAATAAGAACAAAAACCCTTTACACAATAAAGTTGTTTATTTTGAAAAACTCCAGGATGATGTGGATGTGGAGGTTGCGCTGCAATATAATGATGGTTACGCGGAAACCATGTTTTCTTTTGCCAATAATATTAATACGATTGAAGGCGGAACGCACCTGTCGGGGTTTAAATCTGCCCTGACCCGGGGAATTAATCAATACGCTAAATCCAAAAATTTACTTAAAGATAATATTGCGATTACCGGTGATGATGTGCGGGAAGGATTAACCGCGGTAATTAGTATAAAAGTACCTAACCCGCAGTTTGAAGGCCAAACCAAAACTAAATTAGGTAATTCCGAAGTAGAAGGTTTAGTTGCCTCCACCAGCCTGGAGGCGCTCTCGAGTTATTTCGAGGAAAATCCTTCGGTAGCGAATAAAATTATTGATAAAGTAATTGTAGCTTCGCGGGCCAGAGAGGCCGCGCGTAAGGCGCGGGAATTAACCCGTAGAAAAGGCGCGTTAGAAGGCGCCGGTCTTCCCGGTAAATTAGCGGATTGCTCAGAACGCGATGCAGCACTTTGTGAATTATATATTGTGGAAGGCGACAGTGCCGGAGGCTCGGCAAAACAGGGCCGCGACCGGAGATTTCAGGCTATCCTGCCGATTAAAGGAAAAATTTTAAACGTCGAAAAATCGCGCCTGGATAAGATTTTATCCAATGAAGAGATCCGGACCATTATTACTGCTTTAGGCACAGGGATTGGCGAAGAATTTGATTTAACCAAACTCAGATATCATAAATTAATGCTGATGGCGGATGCAGATATCGATGGTTCGCATATTCGCACCCTGCTTTTGACATTATTATATCGGCAGCTGCCCAAGCTGGTGGAAGCGGGGCATGTGTATATTACTCAACCGCCGCTTTATAAAATTAAAAGGGGCCAACGCGAAGAGTATATTCAAACTGAGCAACAAATGAATGATATGCTCTTAGATTTAGGCCGGGAGGGGCATAAATTAATCCGGGTCAAGGATAAACAATCTTTTACTGATAATCAATTCAAGGAGCTTCTAAAGCTTTTGGTTGAACTGGATAAGCTGGGGAGGTATTTAGACAAAAAGGGAGTAAATTTTGCAGAATACTTGAGTTTTAGGCATCCTAAAACCAAAAAAATGCCAATTTATAGGGTAAAAGTGGATGATAAAGACCAATTTGTCTTTTCTGATAAGGAGTTGGCTGCCCTTACAGAAAAAGAGGGCAAAGAAGCAGAACAGGATGTTTTACAGCTTTTTGAAGCGAAGGAAATTGAGGAATTGGTTTTAAAAATAGAAAAGTTAGGCATTGAATTGGAAACCTATTTTGGAAGTACCGTGGCGGTTAAAATTGGCACGGCTAAAGAAGTAGAGAAAAAAGTAAAAGCAGTTTATCATGTTACCAACGATGATGATGTCAAAGAAGTTTTTAGTTTAAAAGAGCTGCTTGCTTACATCAAGGAAGTTGCCGCTAAAGGCATGCACATTCAAAGATACAAAGGTTTGGGAGAAATGAATCCGCAACAACTCTGGGATACGACGATGGACCCTGAGAAGCGGACAATTTTACAGGTAATCCTTGAGGATGCGGTTGAGGCGGACAAGATGTTTACGGTATTAATGGGTGATCAGGTTGAGCCGCGCCGTCAATTTATTGAAGACCACGCGCACCAGGTAAAGAACCTGGACATTTAATCATGTACACGCGCAACGAAAAAATAATTCAGGTTTACATTGAGGATGAAGTTAAGGACTCCTACCTAAATTATGCCATGAGCGTAATTGTTGGCCGCGCCCTGCCCGATGTGCGCGATGGCTTAAAGCCCGTGCACCGGAGGATTCTTTACGCCATGCGGGAACTTAATCTGGAACATTCCAAGCCCTATAAAAAATGCGCCCGCATCGTCGGGGAAACGATGGGCAAATATCATCCGCACGGCGATGTTGCTATTTATGACACTCTGGTAAGAATGGCGCAGGATTTTTCTTTGCGCTATCCGCTGGTTGATGGCCAAGGAAATTTTGGATCGGTCGACGGGGATGCAGCTGCCGCGATGAGATATTGCGTCACCGGAGATACTCTGATTGTTACAGATAAAGGGCTACAAAGAATAGACGAGCTGTCTCGTCATTCCAAAACAGGTTTTCGAGTACTTTCATTAAATAATAAGATAAATCATGTTTCAAAATGGTTTGATTCCGGAGAGCATTTAACTAAAAAAATTACTACTTTTAGAGGTTTTAACTTATGCGGGAGCATGAATCATCCTATTTTAACGTGGCAACGTAATGGAACAAAGCCAAAATTAGTTTGGAAACTATTAAATAATATAGAAAATGGCGATTTTGTCGTAGTCAGCAGAAGCGGTTCGTTATTCCCTTCAAGAGAACCTTTATTAAAGAAATTTTATCCAGAACTTCGAAATAGAAGGCAGGATCATAAATTCCCTCGCGCTATGAATACAGATCTGGCTTTTATTTTGGGAGCGCTAATTGCAGAAGGTTCTATAAGCAAAGAACAGATTGGATTCTGTAATGGGGATAAAGAGTTTCTGCGGGATTTTAAATTGTGTTTCCAGCGAGCATTCCCCGATTGCAGGCTGCATGAATTTGTAAGAAAACCATTGGGTTATGGGAAAAAGAAGTGCACTTATTTAGAAATTCATTCAAGGCATGTTATAGATTTTTTGAAAAATCTAGGGTTACGTCAATTGCGAGCTTATGATAAAACCATTCCAGATATAATTTTTTCTTCTTCGAAAAAATCAGTCGCCGCATTTATAAAAGGTTATGCGGAGGGAGATGGTAGTATTTGTGTTGGCAAAAGAAACCCCGATGTTAGCTTGATATCCACCAGTGGAAAATTGATTCAAGGTTTACAAGTTTTTTTGCTAATGTTTGGCATTGATTCATCGTATAGATTCCATAAGCAAAAAAACTATTTTAGGTTGTTTATTAGGGGCCGCAATAATCTCGATTTATTTAAAAATCAAATAAATTTCGCTACCAAGAAAAGTCGTGAAAGGCTAATAGATATTTGTAATCGCAATAAAACTGATTGGGTTATGTCTAAGACAGATTTTATTCCCTACATCGCCGACTATATTCGTAAAAAAAGCATTCGGTGCATGAGAAAATATTGGGGGAACATAGAATGGCTAAAAAAACACAACATTGATAGGTATCCAAAAATAGAAAAATACTGGCCTAGGCTAAGAAGAGTTCTTGATAAAAACGATATTTGTTTATTTGAGAGTTTGATAAAAAATAAATATATCTTTGATAAAATTGTTTCGATAGAAGATGCCGGTAAGAAGAGAGTCTATTCAATCAAAGTGGATAGTCCATGCCACTCATTTGTATCCAATGGATTTATAAGTCATAATACCGAGGCCCGTCTGGCCGCGGTTAGCGACGAGATGTTGGGTGATATTGACAAGGAAACAGTTAATTTTGGGCCAAACTTTGATTCTTCTTTAAAAGAACCTCTGCTTTTACCGGCGACTCTGCCTAATCTTTTGGTTAATGGTTCCAGCGGTATTGCCGTCGGTATGGCTACAAATATACCGCCGCATAATTTAAGCGAAGTCTGCGATGCAATCATTTATTTGCTCGATAATCCTGAAGCAGAAATTAAAGATTTGATGCGTTATATTAAAGGGCCGGATTTTCCTACCGGTGGTTTAATTTGCGGCAAGGGTGGAATTAAAGATGCATATACCACCGGAAGAGGCAAGCTTCTGGTGCGCTCCCGGGCAACTGTGGAGCACCAGAAGAACGGCAAAGATCTGATTATCTTTACTGAGATTCCTTATCAGGTTCAAAAGTCCGGACTGATTGAGGCCATTGCCAATTTAGTGGATGATAAAAAAATCGAAGGTATATCCGATATTCGCGATGAATCCGATAAAGAAGGTATGCGCATTGTCGTTGAGCTTAAGCGCGACATTGAATCCCAGATTGTTTTAAATCAGCTTTTTAAGCATACGCAATTAGAAAATACCTTTGGGATTATTATGCTGGCCTTGGTGGATAACCGGCCAAAAGTTTTAAATTTACGTCAGGTATTAGACTGTTTTATCGAACATCGCCGGGTAGTTATCCGCAGGCGCATGCAGTTTGAATTAGATAAAGCTTTAAAGCGCGCGCATATTTTAGAAGGCTTAAAAATCGCGCTCAAATTTATTGACCGGATTATTCAGGTAATTAAGACTTCCAAGAGCGTGGAAGCAGCCAAGCTAAATTTAATGAAGGAGTTTGAGCTTTCTGAGATTCAATCTCAGGCGATCCTGGAAATGCAGTTACAGCGTTTAACCGCTCTTGAGCGTGATAAACTTGATGCCGAGTATGCGGAACTTTTAAAGAAAATTGAAGAATGCCGGGCAATTCTTGGCTCACTTAAAAAGATTGAAACAATTATTAAAGAAGAGCTACAGGGGTTAATGAAAAAATATGGGGATTCCCGCCGCACAGATATTGTGGGAGAGGCAGAAGAGCTGGAAGTGGAAGATTTAATTGCCGACGAGGATGTGGTGGTTACCATCAGCCACGGTGGTTATATTAAGCGTTTGCCGGTAAGCTCTTATCGTAAACAAAAGCGCGGAGGAACCGGGGCAATGGGGGCGGAATTAAAAGAAGAAGATTTTAGCGAGCATCTTTTTGTTGCTTCAACCAAAGATTACCTGCTTATTTTTACGGATAAAGGACAGGTGCACTGGTTAAAGGTTTATGAAATTCCTCAGGCCAGCCGCATATCTAAGGGCAAAGCTATTGTTAATCTGGTGCAGATGGAGCAGTCAGCTAAGGTGAGTTCGACTATTCCGGTAAAAGAATTTTCCGCGGATAAATATTTGGTCATGGTCACTAAGTTAGGCCAGATCAAAAAAACTAAACTTGAAGCCTACGGTAATCCGCGTAAAGGCGGCATTATCGGGATTACTTTAGATAAGGATGATGCATTAATTGGCGTAGAGATGACTGATGGAAAACAGGAATTACTTATTGGGACCAAACAGGGCAAGGCCATAAGATTCTCTGAAGAAAAAGTGCGGGAAATGGGCAGAGGCGCCCGTGGCGTGCGCGCGATATCTTTGGCTAAAAAAGATGAAGTTATTGATATGGTGGTTCCGCAAAAGGCTTCAACTATCTTGACGGTTACGGAGTTAGGTTTTGCAAAACGCACGACCATCGATGAATACCGGTTAACCAGCCGCGGAGGTAAAGGGGTAATCAATATTAAGGTTACCGATAAAAACGGCCAGGCAGTAAATCTAAAAACCGTAAATGATAAAGATGAGCTGATGGTTATTACCCAGAATGGAATATTTTTACGCTGCGCGATCAAAGATATCCGTGAAACCGGCCGCTCGTCTCAGGGTGTACGCTTAATTAAGTTGCAGGACAAAGACCGGGTTTCCTGTGTCGCTCCGGTAATCGCGGAAGAGGAAGCATAAAACTCGACCCCATCGTCTAGCCTGGTCCAGGACAAGAGCTTTTCAAGCTCTCGACACGGGTTCAAATCCCGTTGGGGTCATTAAATTTAAGGTGCTCATGTGTGCGGAATAGTCGGATATATCGGTGTAAGAGAAGCACAGCCCATACTTTTAGCCAGTTTAAAGCGCCTGGAATACCGCGGCTATGATTCCAGCGGTATAGCATTAATCCTGCCTCATAAAAAAAATATCGGAATAAGAAAAGCTCCCGGAAAAATAAGCGTATTGGAAAAGTTAGTGAAAAACAAGCCTCTCTGCGGGATGGCCGGCATTGCGCACACGCGCTGGGCAACGCATGGAGCTCCTACGCAGGCCAATGCTCATCCGCATCATGATTGTGCCGGGCAAATCGCTGTCGTACACAACGGAATTATTGAAAATCATGAAGCGCTTAAAAAACAATTGATTAAAGAGGGGCATATCTTCCGCAGCCAGACGGACACGGAAGTAATCGTCCACCTAATTGAAAAATTTTATAAAAACATTCCTCTGGAAAAAGCCGTAGCCTTGGCGCTCAAGCTCTTAGTAGGTTCATTTGCGATCGGAGTAATTTCAGTTAATGAGCCAAATAAATTAGTGGGGGCGCGCTTGGGCAGCCCCTTAATTGTCGGGGTGGGCAAAGGGGAAAATTTTCTGGCTTCGGATGTTCCGGCAGTCCTGGGTTTTACCAAAGAAGTTGTTTTTCTTGACGAAAATGAAATTGTCGTTTTAGAGAAAGACCATTTTAAAATCAGCAGCCTTGGGGGAAAAGCTATTTTTAAGGCAACCACGCATATTAATTGGGATGTGGATCAAGCAGAAAAATCAGGGTTTGCTCATTTTATGCTCAAAGAAATTAATGAGCAGCCCAAGATATTAGAAAACCTAATTAATTCCCGTATAGATAAGGAGACCGGTAAGCTATTTTTCAAAGAGCAGAATATTTCAGAAACTAAGCTTAAAGATATAAAAAATATTTTTATTGTTGCTTGCGGCACAGCCTATCATGCCGGCATGGTCGCTAAATATGTGCTGGAATCACTTTGCCATGTCCCTGCGCAAATCGATGTTTCCAGTGAATTCAGGTATCGGGACCTTTTGATTGGCCCGGAAACATTGGTAATTGCCATCAGCCAGTCCGGGGAGACAGCGGATACTTTAGCCGGTATCCGGGAGGCTAAACGGCATGGCTGTACTGTAATTTCTATATGTAATGTTTTAGGTTCAACGCTGACGCGTGAATCTGACGGCGTAATTTATATTCATGCCGGCCCGGAGATCGGAGTTGCCTCGACCAAAGCTTACACCGCTCAACTGACGGCGCTGTATTTATTTGCTTTTTATCTGGCACGGATCAAAGGAGTTTTATCCGGCGCCAGGATTAATAAATTATTAACGGAGTTATGTAAAGTTCCCGAGTATCAAGCTCAGATTCTAAAGCAACAGAAGCCCATTGCTGCTTTAGCCCGTAAGCATTCGCACTTAGGGTCGTTTTTGTATCTAGGCAGGAACGTAAATTACCCTTCGGCTTTAGAAGGGGCCTTGAAACTAAAAGAGATTTCCTATATTCCGGCCGAAGGTTATGCGGCCGGAGAGATGAAGCATGGGCCGATTGCTTTAATCGATGAATATCGGGCGGTGGTTTGTATTACACCCAGCTCCAAGGTTTATGAAAAGATGATTTCTAATATTCAGGAGATTCGTTCCCGTAAAGGAAAAGTTATTGCCATTGCCACCGCAGGAGACCAGGAGATTAAAGAATTAACCCGGGAAGTAATTTATATCCCCAAAATAGAGGAAATTTTTTCTCCGCTTTTAGTAGTTTTGCCGCTGCAGTTGTTGGCGTATCATATTGCCGTCAAGCGAGGCTGCGATGTGGACCAGCCGCGCAATTTAGCCAAGTCCGTAACTGTAGAATAACAAGGGCGTCATTGCGAGGAGCGCAGCGGCGAAGCAATCTTATGCTCTACATTGTTGCAACCCCAATCGGTAACCTAAAAGACATAACTTTTCGGGCGATCGAAGTCCTCAAAAGCGTTGATTTAATTGCCTGTGAAGATACGCGGCACACTAAAATTTTACTTACGCATTACGAAATTAAAACTCCCACCACCAGTTTTTTTCAGCATAATAGGTTTACCAAAGGCGAGTATTTAGTCGGCTTGCTAAAAGCGGGAAAAAATATTGCCTTGGTTTCGGATGCCGGCACCCCGGGAATTCTTGACCCCGGGTATAATTTAATTAACCTGGCGATACAAAACAATTTGGCGATGACGTTTATTCCCGGGGCTGCGGCTTTTGTAAATGCGCTCGTATTATCGGGGAAACCGGCCCATGAATTTTATTTTGCCGGGTTTTTACCTAACCGCACCGGAGCGCGCAAAAATCAGCTGGAAAAACTTAAAAAGCTCGGCTGTACCTTGGTTTTTTATGAATCCTGCCACAGGATTTTAGCTAGCCTGGAGGATATTGGTTTGGTCTTTGGGGATAAAGAAATTACGGTAGCCCGGGAGTTAACCAAGAAATTTGAGGAAATTCTGCGCGCTAATCCTAAGATCATTCAAGAAAAACTGAGCGTAAATAAGCCTCGGGGTGAGTTTGTAATTGTAATTTAGCTTATTTTTTCAGTTGACAATTTCTTGGGAAATGTTATACTCCATGTAAGGTTAACCTTACATATGTTAGGTTTAATTTATGGTTGCTACATTCCAAGTCGAAGACATTGTTGATTCCCCATCCAAACTGGCCATTCTGCGAGTTTTTGCTTCTCGCAGAGGACTCAAAGCCACAGGGCGCCAAATTGCCAAACTTGTGGGCTATTCCGCCCCTTCTACGCACGATTCATTAAAGAATCTACATGAACGTAACATCTTAAAATTAGACATTATAGGCAAGCAACATATTTATGCCTTGAATGAAGAGGATCGAATTGTGCAAAAAATCATTCGTCCCATGTTTGCCGCTGAGAGTAATTTTAAGAATGAGATCCGGGATTTTCTTTTAAATGAATTAAAGAAAAATAAGATTAAGGCGAAAATAGCGTCTTTAATTCTTTATGGAAGCGTGCAAACCGAGAAAGCAAAAAAGGGAAGTGATGTTGATGTCGCCGTAGTAGTATCCCGCGTTTCGGATCTTCGATCAGTCGAGAATGTCTTCTCCTTCGAAGTAATCCCTCGATTCAAGGCATATTTCGGGGTTCAAGTTGATCCTTATATTAAGTCAGCGGATGAATTTAAGAAGCGGCTTAAAAAGAATAAGCCGCCGGTTTCAACACTGATGAAATCTTACTCTGTCTTGTATGGTAAAGAACCTTTAGAGGTGTAGATATGGCTGCTCGCGAGATGAAAATCAGGCAGGAGGAGAGGTCTGTAGCAGTGGATTATTTGAAAAAAGCAGCTGATAATTACGAGCAGATGTTAACTGCTTTTAATGCGTTAAACTGGAATGCGGCAGCGACATTGGCTGTTCAGTGCGCGATCTCATCGGCAGATGCGATTTGCGTCTACGAGAAAGGTGTTCGTTCAGTATCGCAGGATCATCTGGATGTTTGCGATCTGGTGGCCAGTTTGCCGCTTGAAGGCGCGCAGGAAAGATCCAGACAGTTACGTAAAGTCATCGCCCGTAAAAATCTCGTTCAGTATGAATGCCGCAGCGTGCATAAAGCCGATGCCGATGAAATGGTCAAGGTAACGACAAGGATTTATCAATGGGGAAGCGGGATAATCAGGGTGTAGTTTTAAATAAACTGAGTGATTACTGTAAAAGTTTACTCGTGGATTTAGAATAAGCCATAAAATGCTATCAAGGTTTATTGCGCGAAAGGATTATTAAGTTTATTAGAAGGAGGCAGGCAATGACAATAAATAAAAAAAATATAGCGAGGGAAGGGCTTATTTTGTTGACTATTGTAGGCGCTGGATTTGCTTTTAGAATAATAGGAACAAGCGGGTATCCTTTCGCTGAATGGGTAGACGTAACTCCTTTTAATTCCTTAGATGGTTTTGGGCGAATGATGATTATTTTAGGATACCCTTTTTATATTCTTATTAGATTTATTTTTTGGGCGATTAAAACGTTAGGGCAGAAATAAATGATTTGGGATAAACTTGCCGAACATGGAATACTAGATAATGCAGGTAGTAAATACCTATATCGTGGTCTTCGCACAGAAGAAGTTTATATAGGTATCAAGCTTATTCCAAAAGGGATACAAACTTTCGAAGACCTAAGATTGGTCGTTGTTAAGCCTTCAGGGGTTTATGGTTTTGAAAATTTAAGGCCCCAGCTAGCCGTCTCAAGCCAAATTAAGGGCCAGCCAACATCCGGCGTTTAAACATCTACAAGGAAAGAAGTTGCTATTGCCTATGCCTTATCTTCCCCCGTAGGAAAACAATACGTGGTAACTATTAATAGAGAAAGAGCGAAAGCACTTGGAATAAAAGAAATTGTAGTGAAAGAAGTTTTACCCCTGTGGACAATACAGAAACCTGGTGACGAAGAAGTTATTTTGACCTTTGGTATGGGGTTTCTCCCAGATGAGATAATAGAAGAATATGAAAAATTAAATGAAAACAGCTGATTTCTGTGTTAGTGATAACTGTCTTTATCAGAAACTAAAACAAAAAAGTTGTCATTTAAATTTATGTGCCTATTTTTACGGTCTTTATTGAAACTTATTATAGGTTTGAGGTGAATGATGCAAAAAAAGAGATTTAGAGAGATTTCTGCAAATGATAAGCTTAAGATTATAAAGGAAAGAAGGAAATTCTTTTGGGCCCTTTTAGGACTCCTGGCGTGTACAAATATCTATCAGGCTTTTTTTTATCCTAATCGTATCCCTAATATGGAGCTAATGAGCCTACCTTTTGGTAAGACGATAGCAATTATTTTGACTTTAATGGGCATATTCAGCGTGATAGTATGTATCATTGCTTTAAAAAAAGTAACAAAGTTCGCCTATCAGAAACATGCAAAATATTTTATCCTCTATTTCATGCTTATTTTATTTGGTTTTTTTATTGGCATTACCCTTTGGATTGCTATAATTATCATCAGTCTGGAAACAAGGGAAGCTTTAAAGTAAAAGATTAAGAAGTTATTAGTCCAATTGGATAAAGCTGCCTTTGCCACGGCGGACATAAAGTTTCACAAGTAGCAAGATTTCTTGACGATATGAAGTTCGTCTGGCGTCCAGTTTGGGCAACTACCTAAATCTCACCCAGTTATCTTTTTATCTCTTAATCTTTGAACGATTCTTTTGCGATCGCTTCCCTTCGTTTATCTGGCGTAAAATTGCTAATTGAGCAGGCAGATTGCGGCGCATCTTTAGCCAAATCCCGTGTGGATAGTCTTGCAATAACAAGCCTGTAATTTAGCCTTGACAAAGAGAGAGCAGATGCTATACTTAAATAAAGTTAACCTTTAAGCCCGGCTCAGAGAAGCTGGCAAGGTAAATAAAATGTATAAAATCGCGGGAAAAATAAAACTAGGGGACGGTTCTCATTGCTTAAAAACTAGACAAGAGAACCGTCCCCTTTATTTTATATGAAAGAAAAAGCTAAAATATTGGATGAAGAAGGGATTAACCGCGCGATTATGCGCATTGCCCATGAAATTATCGAGAAAAATAAGGGGAGCGCGGGGCTATGTGTAGTCGGCATCAGGAATCGCGGGGTGTATATTGCCCAGCGGATTGCGGCATGTATTAAGCAGATTGAAGGCATGGATGTTTTAACCGGGGCTTTGGATATTACACTTTATCGCGATGATTTAGCTTTGGCTTCCGGCCAGCCCCTGGTACGTAAAACTGAAATAGATTTTGATATTAACGCCAAGAATTTAGTGTTGGTTGATGATGTGCTCTACACCGGCCGCACCATCCGGGCGGCATTAGACGCGTTGATTGATTTTGGCCGGCCCAAATCCATCCAGCTGGCAGTTTTGGTTGACCGCGGGCATCGCGAGCTGCCCATCCGGGCGGATTTTGTGGGCAAAAATATCCCTACTTCCAATAAAGAATCCGTGGAAGTGCGCCTGCAAGAAGTTGATGGGATAGATGAAGTAGCAATTGTAGAAAAATTAGGAGGAGATTCTTCGCCCTGTGGGGCTCAGAATGACGTGTAACTATGGGTTGGACCAAGAAGGACCTTTTGGGCCTGGAATATTTAACGCCGGAAGAGATCGAGCTTATTTTAGATACCGCTGAATCTTTTAAAGAAGTTTCCACGCGGGAGATCAAAAAAGTTCCCGCCTTACGCGGCAAAACCGCGGTAAATCTTTTTTATGAGCCGTCCACGCGCACCCGCGTATCTTTTGAGGTCGCCGCCAAAAGGCTTTCTGCCGATGTGATCAATATCGCCACCGAAACTTCCAGCGTGCGCAAAGGCGAAACTTTAATCGATACGGGCAAAAACATCCAGGCGCTGAAAGCCGACATAATTATTATGCGGCATAATTATTCAGGCGCAGCCAATATGCTTGCCCGCGCTTTAGATATCAGCGTGGTCAATGCCGGAGACGGCTGGCATGAGCATCCTACCCAGGCCCTGCTGGATATTTTTACCTTAAAAGAAAAACTGGGAAAAATAAAAGGTTTAAACGTTGCCATTGTCGGTGACATCGCCCATTCCCGGGTTGCCCGTTCAAATATCTGGGGCCTGACTAAATTAGGAGCTAACGTTACGCTCTGCGCGCCGGAGATGCTGCTTCCGGTGGGAATCGAGCTAACCGGAGCAAAAACTTCCAGCAATATCGATGAAGTTTTAAAAAAAGCTGACGCGGTGAATGTTTTAAGAATGCAGTTTGAGCGCGATGAAGGCACGGCATTTCCCGAGCAGTTGGATTATTTTAAGAAGTTTGGGATTACCGAAGAAAGATTAGCTAAAGCCAAAAAAGATATTGTGGTGATGCATCCGGGCCCGATTAACCGGGGAATTGAGATGTCTAGCGAAGTAGCCGATGGGAAAAATTCAGTGATCTTAGAGCAGGTAACCAATGGTATTGCCGTAAGAATGGCGGTTTTATTTTTAATCAGCCAGGCCAGGGAAGCAAAAAAATGAGCATACTGATCAAAGGCGGCAGGGTAATTGACCCGGAAAATAAAATTGATGCTATCTTGGATGTTTTAATTGAGAATAATAAAATATCCAAAGTAGCTAAGAATATTAATTCTAGTGCCGATACTGTAATTGATGCCAGCAATAAAATTGTTGCTCCGGGCATTGTGGATATGCATGTGCATTTACGGGAACCCGGCAGAGAAGATAAGGAAACAGTAGCCACGGCTACGCTGGCTGCTGCCAAGGGCGGAGTAACTACTGTTTTAGCCATGCCCAATACCCAGCCGGCGATGGATTGCCCGGAGAGCGTCAGGTTGTTGCAGGAAATAATTCGTAAAGACGCGAAAGTGAATGTGCTTATTTGCGGAACAATCACTAAGGGCCGTTTAGGTCAAGAGTTAAGCGATATCGCCGCGCTGAAGAAAAGCGGGGTTTACGCTATATCAGATGATGGATGCTCGGTGGATAGCGATGAGTTGATGTTGGAGGCGCTCAAAAAAGCAAAACAAGCCGGCCTTTTAACGATCTGCCACGCTGAGGATAAAAAACTTTCAGGCAAAGGGGTAATCAATTTGGGTTTTAATTCTACGCGTTTGGGTTTGCGCGGCATATCTAATGAATCAGAGTATAAGCGCGTCCGCAGAGATATCGAGTTAGCCAAGAATTCCGCAGCCGCGGTGCATATTGCTCATGTTAGTTGCCGGGAGTCGGTTGAGATAATCGCTAAAGCTAAAAAAACAGGTGTTCAGGTAACTTGTGAAACAGCCCCCCACTATTTTACGCTTACTGAAGACGCGCTTTTAGGATACGACACGAATATGAAAATGAATCCGCCCTTAAGAAGCAAAGAGGATCTTATCGCGATAAAACAGGGATTAAAGGATGGCAGTATTGATGCTATCGCTTCGGATCATGCTCCGCATACCGAGAATGAAAAAGATATTGAGTTTGAACGCGCAGAGTTTGGCGTAGTGGGGTTGGAAACCGAGCTTTCCGTGAGCATAACGGAATTAATAAATAAGCAGGTCCTGGATTGGCCGGGGTTAATCACCAGGTTCTGTTTAAATCCTGCGCGGATATTAGGGCTAGACAGGGGAAGATTAACCGCGGGCAGCTTTGCGGATGTGGTGATAATTTCAGATCAACAATCCTGGATAGTAGATAAACCAGCGCTGGTTTCTAAATCCAAGAATTCTCCATTTTTGGGGAGCTGCTTAAAGGGATTGGTGGATTACACAATTTGCAATGGAATAATAGCCTATCAAAGGTAAACATGGAATTTATTGCTGATTTTCATATTCACTCTAAATACTCCCGGGCCACCAGCCGCGATATGGATGTTACACATTTGGCGCAGTGGGCAAAATTAAAAGGCATAACCTTAATGGGTACCGGTGATTTTACCCATCATTTGTGGTTAGAAGAGTTAAAGCATACATTGGAAGATTGCGGAAACGGTTTGTTTAAACACGCTGATGTTTATTTTATGCTTACCGCGGAAATCAGCAGTATTTATTCTAAAGGGGGAAAAGGCTACCGTATTCATAACCTCATTTTTGCTCCTTCTTTCGCGGTCGTGGATAAAATTAATAATGCACTCTCCCGGCGCGGAGCAAATTTATCCAGCGACGGCCGGCCAATCATCGGCCTGCCTGCCGCGGAGCTTGCGCGGATTGTATTTGATATTGATGAGAATTGCCTGATTGTCCCGGGGCATATTTGGACACCCTGGTTTAGCTTGTTTGGTTCGATGTCCGGATTTGATAAGATTGAAGATTGCTTTGAAGAACAAACATCAAAAATATTCGCCTTAGAGACCGGGTTATCCAGCGATCCGGCCATGAATTGGAGGCTCAGCGCTTTGGACAGGTTTACGCTGATTTCTAACAGCGATGCGCATTCGCCGCAGAAAATCGGCCGGGAGGCCAATGTTTTTAATTGCGAGTTGGATTATAAAACTATCCGCGAGGTTTTGAAAACCAAAGATAAGAAAAGATTCTTATCTACGATTGAATTTTTTCCCGAAGAAGGTAAATACCATTTTGACGGGCACCGCCTCTGTGGCCTTCGCTGGTCGCCCCAAGAGACTAAAGATCATAATGGAAAATGCCCTAAGTGCGGCAAACCGGTTACTGTCGGCGTGCTTAATCGGGTGGAGAAATTGGCCGATCGCCCGGAAGGATTTAAACCGGATAACGCAATTCCTTTTAAGAATTTAATTCCATTTGCCGAGATAATCGCTGAAGCCAGGGGTGTGGGCAAAGCTTCTATAAATGTAGAAAGAGACTACCACAGTTATTTAACTAAATTTAAAACAGAGTTTGATGTTCTGCTTAAAGTTTCAAAAGAGGAGCTGCTTAGGAACCTGCCTCCCAAAGTTGTCGAGGGTGTTTTGCGCATGCGCGCAGGCAAGGTTAATATTAAAGCGGGATTTGACGGTGAATACGGAATAATCTCTATATTTGACGACAATGAGCAGCAGAAAAAAAGCGAGCAGCAGCTAAGTTTATTTTAACGCCCCCTGCCCTTCGACAAGCTCAGGGTAGGGGAATTGAATATAATCGAAATGCCCCTGTAGCGCAATGGATAGCGCATTAGCCTCCGGAGCTAGTGGTACAGGTTCGACTCCTGTCAGGGGCAGTAATAAAGCAGCCAGTAGGGGAGGTTTAAACCTCCCCTACGGTTGTGGGTAGCTCATAATAACGGAAGTAGGCAATAAACCCACAATTTAGGCATAAAATCAAGTAAAGTGGTGCAAGTATCAATTTTTACAGGCTTAAAAAAGGTAAAAGTGGAGCAAAGGTTACAACCAGCACCTTAAAAACAGGAGTAATTTACTTATGAAAGCAATCTTATGCTTAGAGGATGGTAAAAGTTTTAATGCTGAGAGCGACCTTGAGGCAGAGTGCTTTGGAGAAGTAATTATTAATACGGCGGTAGTTGGATACCAGGAGATGATTACGGATCCGGCTAACGCCGGGAAAATTTTGGTATTTACTTATCCCTTAATTGGCAATTACGGGTGTGCTCCCAAATTCAGTGAATCAACAAAAGTTTGGGTAAGCGGTTTGGTGATGAAGGAAAAAAGTAAAATGTATTCTAACTGGCAGGCTGAATCCAGTTTAGATGATTTTCTCAAAGCGCATAAAAAACCAGCAATTTATAATCTCGATACGCGTACCCTGACTGTGTACTTGCGGGAGAAGGGGCCATTAATTGGAATTATTTCTACGCTGGAGTTTGATCCCCAGAAATTATTGGATAAGATAAACAAATTTAAGCAGCAACCCATAAAAACCAAGCTGGCAGAGGTATCCGTGCAAAAGTTGTATTCTTTAGGTAAAGCCAGAGGCGCCAAAATTGCGGTTTTAGATTTAGGAGTAACTTCCGGCCTGATGAGGCAATTAGAAACATTAGGCTTCTCTCTGACGGTGTTTCCTTATAATGCCAGCGCCAAGCAAATTTTAGGCTCTAAGCCTAAAGGTTTAGTGCTATCCAGCGGCCCGGAAAATGATTGCGGTTTAGAAACAGTAGCGCAGAATATAAAACCCCTGATCGGAAAGCTGCCTTTGTTGGGAGTGGCTACCGGAGGCCAGGTTTTAGCCAAGGCTTTAGGCGTACAACTAATCCGTTTAAAGTTTGGGCATCGAGGAGTAAATTATCCGATCGCCAGGCCAGGCACCTTTAAAGGCGAAATTACTGTTCAGAATCACGCGTATGTCCTGGATAATAATTCATTGCATAAAATAAAAGAAATAAAAGTCACGGCCTATAATTTAAATGATCATACGATAGAGGAAATTGAAAGCAAAAAATTAAAGATGATCGCGGTTGCGTATAATCCCGTAAGCGCGGGTTTTAATCAAGCCAGCGCGATATTAATAAAATTTAGCAAACTATTAGGCCTGCCTAAGGGCAGGCAGGCAAGGAGATAAAGATGCCCAGGCGCAAAGATTTTAAAAAGGTTTTAATGATTGGTTCCGGGCCCATAGTTATCGGCCAGGCATGTGAATTTGATTATTCCGGAAGCCAAGCCTGCAAAGCCTTGAGAGAGGAAGGTTATTTTACCATCCTGGTAAATTCTAATCCGGCAACCATTATGACTGATCCGGGGATGGCGGATGTGACTTATATCGAGCCCTTGAATGTTGATATTTTAACCAAGATCATCGCCAAGGAAAGGCCGGATGCGCTCTTGCCTACTCTCGGCGGACAAACAGCATTAAACTTGGCATTTTTTCTGATGAAACAAGGGGTGTTGAAAAAATACAAAGTAGAATCTATCGGCGCATCGGTAGAGGCGATTGCCTGTGCTGAGGATCGGGACCTTTTTAAGCAAGCCATGCAGGAGATCGGCGTGGATATGCCTAAAAGCGGTATTGCCAGATCGGTTAAAGAAGGAATGAAAATAGGTTTAGAGATTGGCTTTCCTTTAATCTTGCGGCCGGCTTATTGTTTGGGCGGCAGCGGAGGGGGGATCGCTTACAATCAAGAAGAGCTGGAGACGCTGTTATCCAAAGGAATCCAGACCAGCCCGGTACATCAGGTATTAGTTGAGCAATCAGTTTTAGGCTGGAAAGAGATTGAATTTGAGGTTATGCGCGATTGCGTGGATAATGTAATTATGATCACCTCTATGGAAAATATTGATCCGATGGGGGTGCATACCGGAGACAGCATTGTGGTGGCCCCTGCCCAGACGCTTACTCTTCAGGAGTACACGGACTTTGTTTATCTTTGCAAAAAGATTATTCGTAAGATTGGTATTTCCGGTGGTGGAGCCAATATTCAGTTTGGCCAGAACCCGGACAACGGAAAGATTGTGATTATCGAAGTTAATCCCAGGCTTTCGCGTTCTTCAGCCCTGGCCTCTAAAGCCACGGGATTCCCGATTGCCCGGGTAGCGACCAAATTAGCCGTAGGTTTAACTTTACCGGAAGTAATGAACCAGGTTACCGGTAAAACTACCTCCTTTTTTGAGCCGACAATAGATTATTGCGTGTTTAAAATTTGCCGGTTTACTTTCGAAAAATTCCCTCATGCCGAAAGGGCCTTGAATACTTCCATGAAGGCGGTAGGAGAAGCAATGTCGATTGGTAGAAATTTTAAAGAGGCCTTGCAAAAAGGAATACGCTCGCTGGAAATTAAACGCTTTGGCTTTGGCGCAGACGGTAAAGATAAAATTACCGACGCCATGCTTAAAAATCCGGACGCGCTCTTATTTAAGCAGATTGAAGATAAGATCCGGATTCCCAATGATGAAAGGCTATTCTATTTAAGGTACGCGTTAAAGGCAGGTTTAAGTATAGATGAAATTTTTGCACTTAGCCGCATCGACCGCTGGTTTTTGCAGAATATGAAACAACTGGTAGAGCTGGAGGAGAAAATTAAACAATATAGGAATGAGTTGGTAGATGAGGAACCGAAAATGCCTGCCGAATTATTAACGCAAGCCAAGGCCGACGGGTTTTCTGATATTCAACTTGCTTTTCTTTTGAATACCAAGGAGGCAAAGGTGAAACAGCTACGCAAAAAAAGCAGCGTCAAGCCCGCGTATAAATTAGTGGATACTTGCGCCGGAGAATTTAATGCCAAGCAGCCCTATTTTTATTCAACTCAAGAGACCAAAGATGAGGCCAGGCCAAGCAAAAATAAGAAAGTGGTAATCTTAGGAGGAGGCCCGAACAGGATTGGCCAAGGCATTGAGTTTGATTATTGCTGTTGCCACGCTGCCTATGCGCTTAAAGAAGAAGGGGTAGATAGTGTTATGGTTAATTGTAACCCGGAGACGGTTTCTACGGACTATGATACTTCTGACCGGCTCTATTTTGAACCGCTGACTTTTGAAGATATCATGAATATTCTGGAGGTAGAAAAACCCTTAGGTGTCATTGTGCAGTTTGGAGGGCAAACCCCGATTAATCTGGCGGTGGCTTTACGTGCGGCAGGAGTAAATATTTTAGGCACCAGCTCCGAAAACATTGATATTGCCGAAGACCGCAAGCGTTTTAAACAATTGATTGATAAGTTAGGGCTCCTGCAGCCAAATAGCGGAACGGTTTTTACTTTCGCCGAGGCGCAGAAAGTCGCCAGGGATATTGGCTATCCGGTATTAGTCAGGCCCTCCTATGTTTTAGGCGGCCGGGCAATGGAGATTGTTTATGAGGAAGAGTTGTTGGAAAAATTTATTCAGGAAGCCGCTGAAGTTTCTGGCGAACATCCGATATTGATTGATAAATTTTTAGAAGATGCTATTGAGGTGGATGTGGATTTAATCGGAGACGGCGAAACCTTTGTGATCGGCGGGATTTTGGAACATATTGAACAGGCGGGAGTGCATTCAGGGGATGCGGCGATGTCCTTACCTACGCATACACTGGGCCCGGATATTTTGAAAAAACTAAGAGAGGCTTCCTATCGCTTAGCCAAAGAGTTGAATATTATTGGTTTAATGAATGTGCAGTACGCGGTTAAAGACGCTAAGGTCTATGTGTTAGAGGTAAACCCGCGCGCTTCCCGTACCGTGCCTTTAGTTTCTAAAGTTATTGGAGTGCCTTTAGCCAAGTTGGCCACAAAAGTTATGTTAGGTAAGAAACTTAAGGATTTGGGCTTTACCGAAGAAGTAATCCCGCCGTATGTGGCGGTGAAAGAATCCGTATTTCCTTTTAACCGTTTTCCGGGTGTAGATGTGATGCTCGGCCCGGAGATGAAATCAACCGGTGAGGTGCTGGGAATTGATATGGATTTTGCCAGCGCTTATATTAAAAGCCAGATTGCCGCAGGACAAAAAGTTCCCAAAAGCGGCAATGTTTTTATCTCAGTGCATGACCGGGATAAAAGAGACATCGCCTTTATTGCGAAGAAACTCAAAGATCTAGGGTTTAATATTTTTGCCTCTAGCGGCACAGCTTCGGTTCTGGAGAAAAATAATATACCCGCTAAAGTCCTGCCTAAAATTAACGAAGGCCGGCCAAATATCCTGGATTTGATGAAAGACGGCAAGATTCAGATGGTGATTAATACTCCTTCCGGCAGGATACCGCGGCAGGATGAAGTAAAAATTCGCTCCCAGGTTGTTCTTTATAACATACCTTATACCACCACGATTTTTGGAGCGCAGGCAACGGTAAACGGTATTGAGATGTTGATTAAAAAAGATTTAGGCGTGAAATCATTACAAGAGTACCATAAAATGAAGTGTAAGAAGGTCAAATAGGTTAGGTTTATGCCGGAACTGCCGGAAGTCGAAACAATTAAAACTGATCTGCAGAAGATAGCCTGTGGCAAGAAGATTGTCCGGGTGTTGATACATAATCCCAAGGTGATCCGCCAGCCTGCTCCGGCAGTATTTAAGAGGTCTCTGGAGGGCTTGAGGATTAAGCGTGTTTTCCGCCGAGGGAAACTGTTGATTTTAGAATTATCCCACGGTAAATTTTTGACGATGCACTTCAAAATGACCGGACAACTGGTGACTCCCGGAGGATCTAAAAACAGCCGGGTGGCTTTTGTTCTGGATGGAGGCATGGTTTTAGATTTTAATGATCAGCGCTTATTTGGGGAGCTGCGTTTAGTTAACGATTGGAAAAAACTGGAATTTGTTCAGCGGCTTGGCCCGGAACCATTTGATTTGACTTCTGCTGATTTTAAAGATATGCTTGCTAAGAGAAAAACTAGGATTAAACCCCTGTTGATGGAGCAGTCATTTATTTCCGGCATCGGAAATATTTATGCTTCGGAAATTCTATTTCGGGCGAAAATTAATCCTCAGCGGCAGGCCCAAAGTTTAAGCCAAAAAGAACAGGGTGCCCTCTATCAAGAAATGATCAAGGTATTAAATAGCGCGATTAAACACGGGGGCTCCTCGGTAGATGATTATGTGCGGGTTTCCGGGAAAAATGGAGACTATGCGCGTTTTCATCGGGTTTATGGGCGGAGCGGCAAGCCTTGTTTTGTTTGCTCAAGTCCGGTGGAAAGAATTGCTCAAGGGGGCAGAGGGACTTATTTTTGTCCCAAGTGTCAATCCCGTTAGAAGTACGTTATTAATTACAGTAGGGGAGGTTTAAACCTCCCCTACTGCTGAAAATTAGTAAGGTTTGTTACGCTATTATTTTTTGTGTTTATTTAGATCAGGAAAGGAAAGAGGAAAGTGAAAAAACGCCTCAAGGTTAATGGGATAATCATGACTTTTACTGCTTTGGTGATTGCATTTTTCCCCAGATTTTTTTTGCGGGCTTATTCCGGAGGTATCCGCGAAGAGATTTTAGAGGCTTTGGGTTTTGCCCTTATTCTTTTGGGGCAAATCATTCGAGTTTCAGCGCGGGGGTATAAAGCCGAGCATTCCCGGGATAGCCAGGCGTTAATCCAGGGCGGCCCTTATCAGGTGGTCCGCAATCCGATGTATCTGGGAATATTTTTGATCGGCCTGGGGGTAATCTTGGCGATATTCAAGTGGTGGGCAGCAGCAGTTTTTGTTGTAGTTTTTATTTTGCGCTATATTTTACTTATTTACAAGGAGGAAAAAAAGCTTGGCGCGATGTTTCCGCAGGCCTATCCGGAATATTGCCAAAAAGTCCCCCGGATTTTTCCCGCGTTATCCAGCGTAATCAAATTAGACATCATTGAATATTTACCGATCAGGCTAATCTGGTTTAAAAAAGAAATTGGCGCGATCTTTACGCTGCTTTTATTTACTTTGCTGGTAGAGTCTTGGGAGGATATTGCCAAGGTAGGATTTAGGGGCTATCTTCAACAATCCAGGTGGATATTTTTGACCTTGGCTTTATTCATAATTTTTGTAATTTTACTTAATAAGCGGATAAACAAAAGAGATGAACCCATCCCTTCTAAAAAATAAAAAGAACGGTTGGAGAAAATAAAGAAAGAAGGGCTGGGTGAAAGCAGCGCAAATTAAAGCTAAAATAATTTCTAATCAAAGACTGAGCGGGAATTATTGGCATTTAGAATTTGAATCCGGCCTGATTGCCAAGTATGCGGTTGCGGGCCAATTTGTAAATATCAGAGTAACCGATGGGCCGGCGCCTTTATTGAGGAGGCCGATTAGTATTCATGGAGCTAAAGCCGGCAAAGTCAAGATTATCTATGAAATTATCGGCGAAGGTACCCGGGCTTTGTCCGGGAAAAAACCCGGAGAATTTTTAGATGTTATCGGCCCGTTGGGTAATGGTTTTATTTATCCGCGCCCGGCGGAATCAAGGGGAGTTAAAAATATTTTGATTGCCGGGGGGATAGGGGTCGCGCCGCTGGCCTTTTTAGCCGAGAAACTAAAAAAGACCAAACCTTTGGTTTTAATCGGCGCCAGAACAAAAAAAGAAATTCTGTGTACCCGGGAATTTAAGGCGCTGGGTTGTGCATTGAAATTAGCTACGGATGACGGTTCGCTGGGATTTAAGGGCAGGGTTACGGATTTGTTCAAAATTATTTTAGAGCAGGCCAAGCCCACGCAGGTATTCTCCTGTGGGCCGCACTTGATGTTAAAAGCTGTTGCCGAGATTGTTAATGAATATAAAATTAACGCGCAGCTTTCTTTAGAGGAGCATATGGCTTGCGGATTGGGAGCTTGTTTAGGCTGCGCGGTTGCGACCAAGGCCGGTTATAAAACTGTTTGTAAGGATGGCCCGGTTTTCTCCGGTGAGGAATTAATATGGTAAAGCCAAAGCAGCCAAATTTAAGCGTAAAAATAGGAAATCTGGATTTGAAAAATCCGGTGATGGTGGCCTCCGGGACATTTGGTTACGCGCAGGAATTTGAGGATTTTATTGATTTAAGAAAATTGGGAGCAATTGTTACTAAAACGATTACGGTGAAAGCGCGTCAGGGAAACCTCCCCCCGCGCACCTGTGAAACCCCCGCCGGGATGCTTAATTCTATCGGCCTGGAAAATCCCGGTATAGATAGGTTTATCCAGGAGAAACTTCCTTTTCTGAAGTCGCTGGGCATTCCGGTGATTGTCAGTATTGCCGCCGAAGAAACCCCGGATGAATTTGCCATTCTCGTCAAACGATTAGACCGGATTCCCGAAGTATCCGCAATCGAATTAAATATATCCTGTCCGAACTTGCAGAAGAATAAACTAATTTCTCAGGACGCCGCAGATACCTTGGCATTAGTCAGCGCGGCGCGCAAGCTTACAGAAAAATGCTTAATTACTAAGTTGTCGCCGAATGTGGCTTCGATTACTGAAATCGCCCTGGCGGCGCAGAATGCAGGGACGGATGCGTTGGCTTTGGTGAATACGCTTGGCGGTATGAGTATAGATGTGCATAAACGTATTCCTAAATTAGGTAACTGGGTTGGTGGTTTAAGCGGGCCGGCAATCAGGCCGGTGGCGGTGAAGATGGTTTGGGAGGCGTATAATAAGATTCAGATTCCCATTATTGGTATGGGTGGTATAATGGATACCGAAAGTGCTTTAGAGTTTTTTATCGCCGGAGCCGCGGCGGTCAGTGTGGGAACGGCAAATTTTATTGACCCCCAAGCAAGCCTGAAGATCATCGCTGGGTTAGAGCAGTATATGCTGGATAATAATCTACAGAATTTAAGCCAGCTTACCGGAAAATTAAGAGCGTGCCAAGATTAAGCAATCCCCAGATCATTCTGGCTTTAGATGTAGATACGCTCCAAGAGGCTGAAGGTTTTGTGGATAAGCTTTACCCCAAGATAAAGATCTTTAAGGTTGGCAGCCGCCTTTTTACTGCTTACGGACCGAAGATTGTTGAACGGTTGCATAAAAAATGCGCTGAGGTTTTTTTGGATCTTAAATATTTTGATATTCCCAATACCGTTGCCGGCGCGGTAGCCGCAGCGGTAAGGCTCAAGGTGAAAATGCTTACTTTGCATATTTTAGGCGGCCAAGAAATGCTCAAGGCCGCGGTAGAGTCAGCAACGCGTCAGGCAGAAACTCTGAAAATGCCCAGGCCTTTATTGATTGGAGTCACAGTTTTGACCAGTCAGAAAACAAAGCCGGAAGAAGTTCTGGCGTTAGCAAGACAGGGGCTAGCCTGCGGGTTAGATGGCGTGGTTTGTTCGGCTAAGGAGGCATTATTTTTACGGCGGAAAATAAAAAACAATTTTATAATCGTTACCCCGGGCATTCGGCCGGATAATTCGGGTAAAGATGACCAACAAAGAACAGCTACCGTGAGCCAGGCGATTAAGGCCGGAAGTGATTTTTTAGTCATCGGCAGGCCGATTTTAAAAGCCGCTGATCCAATTGCAAAAACAGAAGAACTGTTAGGAGATTTATCCCGCTTTGCGGGATGTCACTAAATAAGTATATTGGGGGGTGTTCCATATGGCGCAGGAAATTAAAGATTTAATCGCAAAGATCCAGCAGGAAGGAATTCAGGCAGCCGAAGAGAAGGCCAAGCAGATAAAAGCCGAAGCCGAGCGTGCCTCCTTGAAAATAATTTCCGAGGCAAAAATAGAAGCCGCAAGAATTGTTCAGCAGGCAAATACCGATACCCAGAGGCTCAATGACTCTACTCATGCTTCTTTGAAGCAGGCTGGCCGGGATTTATTGATCAGTTTAAGGAGAGAAATTAATTCTATGCTGGCCAACCTGATTAAGGTAGATACCCGCCAGGCATTGACGGTAAATGAATTGCTCAAGATTATCGAAGCGTTGATTAAAAATGCTCCGCTTTCTCTGGGCTCTGAAATTATTATTTCGCTGAATCCGCTGGATAAAGAGAAATTAGAGAAAGAGTTTTTTAGGCAGTTGGCAGAAAAAACAAAAAAACAGATAACTTTAAAGTCGGCAAATGGCTTAGACAGCGGGTTTATCATTAGTTTTGATGCCGGTAAGTCCATTTTTGATTTTAGCGATACCGCCTTGACCGAATACATCGGGAGTTTTCTAAAACCGGAACTAGGTAAAATTTTAAACTCTTAAATAAATGCCTGCTTATTATATCTATTTAATTTCCAGCCTGCCGGCGCTTAGTTTTTCTAATAAAACGCCGTTTAGTTTAGAAGAGCTTTTTATAAAATGCCAAGGTTTAATTCCGGAGCCGGCAATCCAGCTTTTACGCGATATTTGTTGTGCGGAAACTTATTCTTTAGATGTTGCTTCAGTGGATACGCTCAAGCAGTGGGTTAATTTTGAGGTAGCTCTCAGAAACGAATTGGTGCGCGCCAGAGCCGGCCGTAAAAAAATTGATCCTTTGAAATTTATCCGGCTTCCGGATAATCCAGAAGCCCAGATCAGCCACGCAGCTTTGGCGGCATATAGAAGCACCTCGATATTGGAGGCAGAAAAAATTTTGGATCAAGCCAGATGGAATTTTTTAGAGTCTTTAAGTTTAGGCCATTATTTTGATTTTGATTCCTTGTTAATTTATGCTTTAAAACTTAAAATCTTAGAGCGTTGGGAAAGAATACAGAAAGCAGATAAGCAGGCTATTTTTAACCAAACAGTTTTAAATTAAATTTACTATGGAAAAAAAGAGAATAGGGCACGTGATCAAAATTAATGCCAACATGGTTACTGCCCAGGTTGAGGGCAGTATCATTCAGAATGAGGTAGCTTATATTCTTCACGGAGAAGAACGCCTAAAAGCCGAAGTGATCCGCGTGCGCCAGAACCGGGCGGAGATGCAGGTTTATGAAAGTACGCAAAGTTTAAAAACCCAAGACGTGGTAGAATTTAGCAATGAGCTTCTTTCGGTGGAACTTGGCCCCGGGTTATTAGGCCAGATTTTTGATGGTTTACAAAATCCCCTTCCGGCATTAGCTGACAAATACGGATTTTTTCTTAAGCGCGGTGTTTATCTGGAAGCACTTGTTGATGAAACGCAGTGGGATTTTACTCCTCTGGTAAAGCCGCAGGATAAAGTTTTAGCGGGCAGCTGGTTAGGATTTGTCCCGGAAAAAATCTTTAAACATTATATTATGGCTCCTTTTTCCCTGGGAGGCAGTCTGGAGGTGGTAAGTATCGCGCCTGAAGGAAGATATAATTTAAAACAGGTAATTGCCCAGCTGAAAGATTCAAGCGGAGCTACGCATGATGTTTTCTTGCAGCAAATCTGGCCGATTAAAATACCCATCAAAGCCTATGCGGAAAAATTAAGGCCGCTTGAGCCGCTGGTAACTAAGTTGCGCCTGATTGATTCGCTTTTTCCGGTTAACCGTGGAGGAACCTATTGTATCCCCGGGCCATTCGGAGCAGGCAAAACTGTTTTACAGCAGTTAACCAGCCGTCACGCCGAAGTAGATATTGTCATTATCGCCGCCTGCGGTGAGCGGGCAGGGGAGGTGGTGGAAACATTAAAAACTTTTCCGGAATTAATAGACCCGCGCACAAATAAGCCGTTGATGGACCGCACGGTAATTATTTGTAATACCAGTTCCATGCCGGTGGCTGCCCGTGAATCCAGCGTCTATACCGCAGTAACCATTGCCGAATATTACCGGCAAATGGGTTTAAATGTTTTATTGCTGGCAGATTCAACTTCCCGTTGGGCTCAGGCCATGCGTGAAATGAGCGGCCGCCTGGAAGAGATTCCGGGAGAAGAAGCGTTTCCGGCGTATCTTGAATCGCGCATCGCTGCATTTTATGAGCGCGCAGGGGTAGTTAAGCTTTACGGGGGGTCAAAGGGTTCAGTCACCATCGGGGGCACCGTTAGCCCCGCCGGAGGAAACTTTGAGGAACCGGTTACTCAAGCCACGCTAAAAGTAGTCGGGGCTTTTCACGGCCTTTCGCGCGAGCGTTCCGATGCCAGGAAATATCCGGCAATAGACCCGCTGATTAGCTGGAGTAAATATAATAGTTTTATTGACCCTAAGCATAAAGAGATGGGCCATTCTATTTTGCGCCGCAGCAACGAAATTGCGCAGATGATGAAGGTGATCGGCGAAGAAGGAACTTCGTTAAAGGATTATGTTGAATATTTAAAAGGAGAATTTTTTGATTTTATTTATCTGCAGCAGAACGCCTTTGATCCGGTGGATGAAGCTACTTCTCAAGAAAGACAAATTTATGTTTTTGGGTTTATTTGCGGCATATTGAATTCAGAATATAAATTGGAAGATAAAGCAGCGGCGTTACATTTTTTTCAACAACTGCGGCAGTTTCTGCGGAGTTGGAATAGCGCTGAATATGGCAGCCAGGAATTTAATAAAATTGAAGAAAAAATAGAGTTGTTTTTAGAAAAAAATAAATCAGAGAAAGCCCCCTAAATGCAAAAAGCCTACACGAATATTATTCAGATAGCCGGAGATGTGATCACCGTAGAAGCGCAAGGCGTGGGTTATTTGGATATTGCTGAAGTTACTTCCCGCCGAGGAATGTCTTTGGCGCAGGTTATCCATATCGATAATGGAAAAATATCCCTGCAGGTTTTTGCCGGCAGCCGCGGCTTATCTACGCAGGATAAGGTAAGATTTCTGGGGCATCCGATGCGCGTGGCCACCGGAGATAATTTATTAGGCCGCATATTTAACGGCAGCGGAGTCCCGCTGGATCATGGCCCGGCCCTTTCTGAAAACCTGGTGGATATCGGCGCTCCGTCAGTGAATCCGGTAAAAAGGATTATTCCCAATAAAATTATCCGTACCGGTATTCCGATGATTGACGTATTTAATTCCCTGGTAGAATCACAGAAGCTGCCCATTTTTTCAATTGCCGGCGAGCCTTACAATGAACTTCTAGCGCGCATTGCTATCCAGGCAGAGGTAGACATTATTATTTTAGGCGGGCTGGGTTTAAAATTTGACGACTATCTTTTTTTCCGTGAAACTTTAAATGCGCAGGGCGCACTTTCGCGCTGCATATTTTTTATTCATACTGCTTCCGACCCTACGGTTGAATGTTTACTGGTACCGGATATTAGTTTAGCCGTAGCCGAGGATTTTGCTTTAAAAGGCAAGCGGGTATTGGTTTTGTTGACGGACATGACTAATTTTGCCGATTCACTAAAAGAAATTTCCATTACCATGGAACAGGTTCCTTCTAACCGCGGTTATCCCGGAGATCTTTACAGCCAGCTTGCCTCTAGATATGAAAAAGCGGTGGATTTTGAGGGGGCAGGATCAATTACTATTCTTGCCGTGACCACTATGCCCGGGGATGATGTTACGCACCCGGTTCCGGATAACACCGGATACATTACCGAAGGGCAATTTTATTTAAAAGCCGGGGTGATTGAGCCTTTTGGATCCTTGAGCCGTTTAAAACAGCAGGTAAACGGAAAAACCCGCCTGGATCATCGGGTGATTATGGATACGATGATCCAGCTTTTTGCCAGTTACCGGGAGGCCCTGGAGAAACAGTCCATGGGTTTTCAGATGAGCGCTTGGGATGAGAAGTTGCTCAAATACGGTTTACTTTTTGAAAAAAATATGATGTCGCTTAAAGTAAATATTCCTCTGGAAAAAGCCCTGGATTTGGGCTGGCAGATTCTGGCAGATTGTTTTACTCCGGAGGAAACCGGAATCAAACTTTCGATTATTGAACAGTTTTGGCCCAAATAATAATGGTAAAGATTAAGAGTAGGAGATAGTAGGGGAGGTTTAAACCTCCCCTACTGTTGAGAGTTGATAAGGTTTATTGCACTGTCGAGTTAAAAACAAAGCATGGCAAAGATCAAGCTTACCAAAGGCGAATTAAAGAGGCAGCGCGATTGCTTAAGGCAGTTTAAGCGCTATCTGCCTACCCTGCAGTTAAAAAA
>JAUYBI010000035.1 GCA_030693145.1 Candidatus Omnitrophota bacterium | reverse complement strand
AAAGAAAGCAATACCGCTTCCTGGGGCGTAAGCGCAAAAGTAACGGGTTGCGCCGCGGCAGCGCCTTCTTTTATTTTATATTTTGAAGCAACCATTTCATTTCCCATGGCTAATACTTGTATGCCTTGAAAAAGCGAGATTAAACGCGGGGCTGAACTTTCCGTTGCTTGCGGAGCAGCCTTCTTAGGTAAAGTAATAAGCGCAAATATATCCACGTAATCCCCGGGTTTTAGCAAACTGGCGATACTGGAAAGGTTCTCTACAGAAACAGTTACTGCCCTTTTACCTTCAGGCGTAATTTCCGAAAGAGTCTTGCCGATATTTCCCGGAGGAAGAAGCTTGCTGCTGAGTATCTGCTCTTCGGCGGCAATCGGGCCTGAGGCAATCTGGCCCATAACCTGCTCAAAAGAGGTAACTGCGCCGGGCTGGATATATTCCAGCGGCACCTGTTTAAATGTCAGGTCTTCGGCAGTAATCGGAGTTTGCGCCGGGATATCTTTCTTCGCCACCATCACCACTCCCATGGTTACTTTCGGTTTGGCAGCCAGGGCCTTTTGTTCCTCCTGTTTCATCCTATCCCAGATTTCAACTTCTCTTTTTCCAAGATAAAGGTTCAGCAATATTATCGCCGCAACCCCGCAGACAATCGCGATAATCAAGGGGAATTTTCTTCTTAATTCTATTTTCATTATTTTATCAGGTCCTGGTATACGACTACTTTAGTTTTCTTTAACAAACCGGTGGTTATCTCTTTTAATTTTTGCTGCTGCTTAAGGAAGAGGACGCTTCTTTTAATCTCCTCCCATACCTCTGATAAAATCCTTACCTGGCCGCCTTTTATCGCTTCTACCTTTATTATGTAGTAGCCGTTCTTTTCTTTAAAGACGGTGCTTAGCTGGCCTAATTCCAATAAACGTGAAAAAGCTATTTCGTCAAAACGGCTGTAATCCGCGCCGCGCTTGCCCTTTTTAATAAAACCTAAATCTCCGCCGTTTGCGGCGCTTGGCGCTTTTGAGCGCTGCGTTGCCAAAGCGGCGAAATCCCCGCCTTTGAGTAACTCTATAAGAGTATCTTTCGCTTCTGTCTCGCTATCCAAAACAATCTCCCGGATTTTTCTTTCTTCTTCCTGGCGATACTGATCTTTAAAGGTATTGTAAAATTCTTCGATTTCCGAGGAGGGAACCGTTATATTGTCTATTTCGTCATGAAGAATCTGACTGGCTAAAACATTAATCTCCAGGTTCCTCAAGAGTTCCTGGGTTTTCGGCTGATTATCCAGGCCCCTGGCTTTTGCCTCTAAATACAAAAGGTAACGCCGGATTAACTCTTCGTTTAAGTAAGTAACTTTTTGCTCGCGGGTATTGATTTTGGCTTCGGGATTATCCGTGGATTCATTATAACTGCGGATTTCCTGCTCTAGCTGCTCTGAAGTAATGGGCAGGTCATTAACGTAAGCAACCACCGTGCCCTGCGGCTGCCAAGATTTAGCTTTGGAAGAAATTTTTAATTTTTTATCAACCTGCTCGCACCCGGATAAGCATAAAAATAAAAACGATAATACACAAACAAGGGAAACCAACGCGTTTTTACGTCTCATCTACACTACTCCTTCGTAAAAGTCATTTCCGGCTCTTTTAACCTAAAAACAATCCCGCAGAAATTAATTCTTATTTTTTACTTAACAGTAGCTTATAGTTTAATACATTATCAAATAAAGCGGCTTAAGTCAATATAATTTAATAAATATATAATTAAATATATAATTAAATTACTTGGGGGCGCTTTCAAACCAAAGCTGACTCTCAACAGTAGGGGAGGTTTAAACCTCCCCTACTGCTTATTAACAATAGTAGGGTGGGTTTAAACCCACCCTACTATAATTGATAATTGATAAAAGTCCGCAGAGTTTATTATAGTGTCTAATTTAATAATTAAAATTATTTGGGGGCGCTTTCAAACCAAAGTACCTTACCATCAGTTGTATTTAACTGCCGCTCATTCAACCGGCAGTTAAGATATTCTAAATCTTTCAGGAATTGATAATCCCAACTGACCAGCATTCTGGCTTTGACTTTATTCTGCCCGGAAATAAGTTTCACCGGAAGATTATAAAAACATTCACTGGTAAAGCTTAAGTCTTTTTCGGTATATTCTACCGGTAAAAAATGCCAGCGGAAATAAAGATCCAGCATTTTGATATAGTTCCTGAAGATATCCGCTAAGCCTAGATCCAATTCTTTCGCGTCTATCTTGAATCTATCCTGAGAAAGGAACTTTTGTTCGTCGCCGGCATAAGAAAAAAGTTCGATTTTTCGGCTGAAATCATGAAAGGCCTCCTCAAAATTAGGCCAATGGCTTAAATAAGTTGAGGCTAACTCTTCCAAGCTCAATGCCTGCTCATCGGTATTTAAAACAACCAAACGAATTTTTTCCTGCAGGTCAGTCTTTATCGCGCAGCCCTTTAAAGAAAGCCTCTGATTCAAAGATACCAGCAATAGATCAATCTCGATCTCTCCTAAATATAGGTCCCGATCTATTCCGGCAACGTGTTTTAGAGAGAACTCTCCGATTCTCTTTACTTTCCGGCTGGAGGTAAATTGCCAGGGCCAAAGCCCAAAAACTAAAGCGCACCTATGCTCAGGATTTAAAGGTATCTGCTCCAACTCCTCTAATTGATTTCCAAATAAAGTTAAACTTTCCGGATAATTATCTTTTGAACCGATATTTAAAAGCAGGTTAAAAAAATCTTTGGGGAAGATATCGTAACCAAAAGGAGAAAATAAAACTAAAGGTTGGCCCTGAAGAAAATGTTTATTTAACTTATTTTTCAGGTCATAAACGGTGTTAGAAAAATCAAAAGGGAAACGGGTAGCCGGCCAACTCGAATGCAGTTGGCCGTCCAAATGGATAACGCTTCTGTCGATAAAATGGACTTTTACTCCTTTGGCCTCGATAAAAACATTAGAGATGATCCCGGAAATTTCTGATTTTATATTACCAATCTGCTGGATCTGCGCGTAATAACTGTCCAGTTTTTCTAAAGAATACTGCCTGCCAATCAAATCCCCAAGCGGCGGGAGATTGCCCTTGCCGAATAAAGACCTAAAGATCAACGCTTCCACAAGCTGCAGGGAATCTTCGGATTGGCTGCCCAACCCTTTACAGATAGCCGCATTGATCTGTTTGCTGCCACCGATCATCTGATCCAATATTTTCAGTAATATCGCGCCTGAACAAACCCTTTCTTCCGGCAGGGAACTAATGCTATCCGGCTCTTTTATTGACGAGGCCGGCTTCTCTTGTTTAGCCTTGAGCTCTGATTCAGCAATCCTAGACCATCTCTCTCTTTCAATTTTTAATTCTGCTTCCAGTGTAGCTTTTTCTTCTTCCATCTTACGGGCCTCTTCTCCACGCTTTCTTTTTTCTTCGACTGCTTCCTGAGCGATTCTTTCCGACTCAAAGTTCCTGGCTTCTTCTTCAGCCTTGATCTTAACTGCTTCCAGTGCAGCTTTTTCTTCTTCCATCTTACGGGCCTCTTCTCCACGCTTTCTTTTTTCTTCGACTGCCTGACAAGCCTCTTCTAGGGCGCGTTTGTTAGCCTCAATCTCAGCCTTGAGTCTTTGTTTTTCAAGGCTCAGTTTTTCCTCTATCCTAATACGTTCCTCTTCCTGTAATTTTATAGCCCATTCTTCTGCTTCTGTAATGCGTTTTTCTTCTAAACTAATTTCTTCTTTTTTCTCTTCCTTAATAATTCCCTCTTTTTTACCTGTTTTTTCGGTTATCTCCGGTTCTATTCTTGGTGGCTCGGTAACGAGCATAATCGCTCTGGTTCCTTCAATAACCGGTAAAGCAGGCAGATTAAACTTTTTTCTCTTTTGTTTCCGCCTTCTACCAATAGGCATACTTAAATTGTTTTCTTTAAAAATAGCATTAATACTGGATTTTGAAACCTTGATATGAAACTGCTCAAGAATTAACGCAGTTAAATAGCGGCAACTTAACGCGGGGTTATTCTGTTTATTTTGAATAATAGAGGTTAAAACTTCAGGTTTAAGCTTATGCACTACTCCCATACAGCCTCCAGATTGGACATTATGTTGATAATTATAGCTCTTATTTATGAAATTGTCAAGTCAGATTGGACGTCGGTAGTATACTCAATTGTGTGTAAATTAGAACCCTGCCGACTTTCAGTAGGGTGGGTTTAAACCCACCCTACTATTGTTAATAAACTCTACACTCAACAGTAGGGGAGGTTTAAACCTCCCCTACTGTAATTGACAAAAGTCTGCAAGGTTTATTATTGCTAAATAGGGACAGTGAACATTTCTTAGATAATGGCCACTGTCCCTATTTCCTTAATACTATTAGCCCCAACCGGATTTGAACCGGTGTTTACAGCCTGAGAAGCTGACGTCCTAGGCCAGGCTAGACGATGGGGCCAAAAATAAGTTTATGTCATTTTACTATATAAGCGCCTTTAGTCAACAAATTTATTGACCCTAATATATTTGCGCTATATACTGAACATTATGAATGTGAGCCTTGGTTTTAGTCAACTCGAAGATCCTATACTAGCCGCCAATGAAGCAATCGGGCAAGCAATGCTGGGATTAAAAAACACACCGGCATCTCTGGCTTTTATTTTTACCTCTATAAAATTTGCGCATCCCTTAGTATTAAAAACTGCTAATAACTTATTAAGAGAAATCCCCATCTTCGGCTGCAGCAGCCTGGGAATTATGACTAATCAAGGCGTATTCAAACACGGATTTGCCATTGTACTCTTAAGCTTAAGCCACAAGATGTTTTTTAATGTTGCCGTAGTTAAGGATATAAATAAAAAGGATTCACTTTTATCCGGAAAAGAACTCGGCGATAAATTGCTATTTGGTTTTAAAAATGTACCCCGGAGTTTAAGTATAATTTTATCCGACAAGCTAATCACCGAGGGAACGCATTTAATCAATGGG